>JAISDE010000030.1 GCA_031265035.1 Peptococcaceae bacterium
GACGGCGGAGGCTGTGGCCCTGGCTGAGGCGACGCCGGGGCTGGAGGCGGTGCTGATCGGGGCGACAGGCGAGGCTTTTGTGACCGCCGGCCTGGCGGAGCGGGTAAAGTGGCGGTGAGAACCGGAGTGGGATAAGGCGGTGAGACGGCCGGGATGAAAAAAGGGGATGGCGGGATTTTGCTGGTGATCGTGGCGCTGGCCCTCTTGCTTTTGGGCCAGCAGCGGCTGATCGGGGGGCAAAGCGGCGCCGGTTTGCGGCTGGAGATCAGCGGGCCGGCGGGGGAGCGTTGGGTGATAACCGAGGGGGAATGGTTGGCGGGCGGCGGCAGCCGGACGCTGGCGGGTCCGGCGGGGGGGCTGACGTTGGTCTATGGGCCGGAGGGGGTTTATGTGATGGCGGCGGGATGCCCGGATCAAAATTGTGTGCAAGCCGGGGTTATTCATCGGGCGGGGCAGTCTTTGGTTTGCGCGCCCAACCGAATCAGCGCCCGCCTGCTGCGGGGCGGCGGAGCGGCGGAGGGGGAATTGGATGGCGTCCTCCGGTAGGCTGTCCCCGCGGGACATGGTGTTTTTGGCCTTGCTGACAGCGATGAGCCTGGCCCTGTACACCGTCGAGTCCCTGTTGCCGCCCCTGCTGCCCCTGCCGGGGGTGAAGCTGGGCCTGGCCAATATCATGACGCTGATCGCGCTGTTTTATTTTCCCCGGCGCCAGGTTTTTTTGCTGGTGGTCGCCCGACTTTTTTTGGGGGGGCTGCTTTTAGGCCTTTTTTTGACGCCGCCCTTTTGGATCAGCTGCGGCGGCGGCCTGGTCAGTTTCGCCGTCATGGCGTTATGCCGCTGGGTCAAAACCGTTTCCCCGGTTGGCCTGAGCCTGGCGGGGGCGGCGGCCCATCATTTGGGGCAGCTACTGGTGGTAGCCCTGCTCATCGGCAATGACGCCGCTTTTTATTACCTGCCCTGGCTACTGCTTTGGTCGGTACCGGTAGGTTTGTTTACCGGATTTTCCGCGCGAGGGGCAATTCGGGCATTGAGAAATACAGGCAAAAATGATACAATATATTAAGCTTGAGAGGAGATGGCGCCAATGGAGATTTTAGAGAACGAGCAGCTTTTTTTAGATTTGACGGTGTTTGACGGGTTATCGGATAAGCGGGTACAGGATTTGCGGGCCGCCGGCTATCTGGATAATGAGAACGAGAATACGGATCAGGCGGAGCGATTTATTGAGGAATTTGTCGGCGGCCGGGCGGACGAGGTGATCCGGACGCTGGACGAGCAAGGCAGTTATTTTAAGGACAAGGGCCATGTGATGTATCACGCCGGCCTGAAAAGCCTGATGGCGATGGAAGTGGTCATGGAGCGGCTGGCCAGCCGCATGGTGATCAAGCGCAAGCGGAACGGCGACTATATTAAGCGAAACGGCATCAATACGCCGTAGGGGCTGTGACATGAAGACGATAATTGCGCCCTCCCTGCTGGCGGCGGACGCCAGCCGCTGGGGCGGCGAGATACAGGAAGTCCTGGCGGCCGGCGGGTCGTGCCTGCATTTGGATATTATGGACGGCCGATTCGTGCCGAACCTGACCTTTGGCCCCGGGCCGGTGGGTATGTTGCGCGGGTGCGGCGAGTTGGAGTTTGACGCTCACTTGATGACGGTGGAGCCGGAGCGGCTGTTGCCGGCTTTCGCGGCGGCCGGGGTGGACAGCGCGACCGTGCATAGCGAGGCTTGCCCGCATTTGCACTATGTTTTGGAGATGATTCGGGATTTGGGTATGCGCCGGGGCGTCGCCGTCAATCCGGCCACGCCGGTTTGGTCGCTGGAGCCGGTGCTGCCCTTGCTGGATCGGGTGCTGATAATGACGGTCAATCCGGGGTTTGGCGGGCAAAAGGCGATTTTGGCGGCGCTGGAGAAGGTCGTTTGGCTGCGGCGGCGCAAAGAGCGGGACGGCCTGACCTGCCAAATCCAGGTGGACGGCGGTGTCAACCGGGCCAATATCAAGGAGTTTCTGGCGGCGGGCGCGGAAAATATCGTAATCGGCTCCGCTTTGTTTCAACTGGGGCGCACCGGGGAGAATCTCCGCTTTTTTCAGGCGGCCGCCGCCGAGTATGAGCGGGAAAAGGTTGGGGGCGAGGCGGCCAAGGCGTCAGACGGCGGCGGTTAGGGCTGGCCGGCGGCGGCTGAGGCTGGCGGCGAGGCGGCTGAGGCGCCCGGCGGCGGCTGAGGCTGGCCGGCGAGGCGGCCGAGGCGCCCGGCGGCGACCGGAAGACAGGCCAGGGGGGAGTAGCATATGGCGAAACAGACAGTAGCGATCTTGGGTTCTACCGGCAGCATAGGCAGGCAGACCCTGGAGGTTGTCAAGCATTTAGGTTTAACAGTGGAAGCCCTGACCGGTTATAATAATATGGCTTTGCTGGCCCGTCAGGTTTCCGAGACAGAGCCGCGGCTGGCGGTGACCTCAACGGCGCAGAAAGCGATGGAGCTGAAAAAGCTGCTGCAGGAAGAAGGCAGCTGGATGCCGGAGATCATGTATGGGGCGGAGGGCTTTCGCCTGGCCGCCACCATGGGCAGCGCCGGTATGATCGTGGCGGCGATGAGCGGTGTGGCGGGGCTGGATCCGGTGTTGGCCGCCGTCAAGGCGGGCAAGCGGATAGCCCTGGCTAATAAAGAGGTCATGGTCGTGGCCGGCCAGTTGGTTTGCGCGCTGGCGGAGGCCCACGGCTCCGCGATTTTTCCGGTGGACAGCGAGCATTCCGCCATATTTCAGTGCCTGAACGGCCGCACGCTGACGGTGGCCGGCACGGCCAAGGGCGCGGCGGCGGAAACGGCCAGGCAAACCGGCGTTACCATACGTCGGCTGATTTTGACGGCTTCCGGCGGCCCTTTTCGGGGCTTTACCAAGGAGGCGCTGGCGACTGTAGAGATCGAGCAGGCCCTGCGGCACCCCAATTGGGAAATGGGCAAAAAGATCACGGTGGACAGCGCCACTTTAATGAACAAAGGGCTGGAGGTCATTGAGGCCCGCTGGCTCTTTCAGGTGCCCAGTTCCCGTATTCAGGTAGTGGTGCATCCGCAAAGCGCCGTTCACTCCATGGTGGAATTTGTGGACGGGTCGATTTTGGCGCAGATGGGGCAGGCGGACATGCGCCAGCCGATCCAGATGGCCCTGACCTGGCCCCGGCGCCTGAAGACCTGCGGCCGTTATCTGGATCTGATAGCCTTGGGGCAGATGACCTTTGAGGAACCGGATCATGAGAATTTCCCCTGCCTGAGATTGGCCTATGACGCTTTGCGGACAGGGGGGACGATGCCGGCGCTGCTGAACGGCGCCAACGAGGGGGCGGTAGCCGGCTTTTTGGCGGGCAAGATCGGCTTTCGGGATATTCCCAAGCGGATCGCCGCGGCGATGGAGGCCCATCAGGTGGTGGAAAAGCCGAAATTGTCCGATTTGCTGGCGGCCGGTGAGGAAGGCATGAGCCGTGTATTAGGCAAGTAATAAGCGGGGGGCGGCGCGCGGGCAGGGCGTCAGGTGGGTAATAAGAGCAGGTAATAAGGTCGGGAGGCGGCGGTTTGGGAGAAATCGGCAAGGCGATTGTTTTTGGTATTGTGCAGGGATTCACCGAATGGCTGCCCATCAGCAGTACCGGGCACATGATTTTGCTGGAGGAATTTCTGGCTTTCAGCTTTGACAAAGCGTTTACGGATACTTTTTTTGTGGTGACGCAGCTAGGCTCGATCCTGGCGGTCGTAATCCTGTATTTTCGGCGGCTTTGGCCTTTTGGCGGCGGCAAGAGCCGGCGGGAGAAGGCGGATATTTGGGGCCTGTGGTTGCGGACGCTGACGGCGGTGATACCGGCGGGCGTGGTCGGTGTGCTTTTTGAGGACTGGATTGACCGGTATTTGTTTAATAGCCGGGTAGTGGCGGCGGCCCTGATCTTTTATGGCGTCTTGTTTCTGATACTGGAGCGCCGGCCCCGCCGGGCAAAGATCCGCTCTCTGCGGGAATTGAGTTACCCCGCGGCGCTGCTGATTGGCGTTTTTCAGGTGCTGGCCCTGGTGCCTGGCACTTCCCGTTCCGGCGCCACGATTTTGGGCGGGGTATTTTTGGGCTGCGCCCGACCGGTGGCAGCCGAGTTTTCTTTTTTTCTGGCGATTCCTGTGATGGCCGGCGCCAGCGGGCTGAAGCTTTTGAAAGCTGGCTTCGCTTTTTCCGCCGCGGAATGGCTGACCCTGGCCGTCGGCTGCCTGGCCGCTTTTTTGGTCTCCGCCGCCGCGATCAAGCTGCTGCTGGCCTATATCCGCCGGCACAACTTCCGGGTTTTCGGCTATTACCGCATTATCCTGGGGCTGGCGGTGTTAGTGTATTTTATAAGCATTTCGTAAGCACTTTATAAATATAATATATTGACGATGTCTTTATTTAGTGGTATGGTGGTTGTGAAGGGATGTGACATTGATGGCTCAGGTATTGGTGAATATTCGTATGGATGAGGACTTGAAAAAATCTGTGGAGCGCGTTTGTCAAAGCTTGGGCATGAATATGACTACGGCGTTTACTATTTTCGCGAAAAAAATGAGCCGAGAGCAGCGCATACCATTTGAGGTGTCGGTTGATCCGTTTTACAGCGCGGCTAACATGAATGCTATCGACGAGGCGGCCCGACAGATTGAGCGCGGCCAAGGTGTCATGAGAACGCTTGATGAGTTAGAGGCGTTGGAGATTGTCTAAAGTATTTTTTAGGGCATTACGACGATTGAGAGTTTTGCCGCTATATTTTGCCGCTGTATTTTGCTCGGAGGCGGCGGCGGGGCGGCGTTTGCTTATTTTGGCGCTTAGGAGTATAATCAAGTAAACGGGCTGCCGCGGGCGGGCTGAAAATCATAAGGAGCGGGAGGGATCGGGCATGAGCGTGATCAAGTTGAGCGAGAGCAATTTCGCGGCGGAGGCGCTGGCGGCGGATAAGCCGGTTTTGGTGGATTTTTGGGCGGGTTGGTGCGCTCCTTGCCGTATGGTGTCGCCCTTGGTGGACGAGATCGCCACTGAGCTAGAGGGTAAGATTAAGGTGGGTAAAGTCGATGTGACCGAGGCGCCGGAGTTGGCGCAAAGCTATGATATAACGAATATTCCGGCGCTGCTTTTGTTCAGGGATGGCGCTGTGGCGGCCAGTGTCGTGGGGGCGATGCCCAAGGCGGAGATCCTGCGGCGGCTGGGTCTGGATAATATGTGACGTTGATTGCCAACGGCGCCTGTTGACAAATATATTTTGTCGGCAGGCGCCGTTGGCGCCGGCTAAGAATTTGTATTTTCAGGCGGCGGGGTAAAACAGTATGGCGCGGGCGGGAGAAAAAACAGACGGCAAGGCGGCGGAAAATTTTTGGCGCGTCTGGCGACAGGCTCAGGCCGGGCAGGTATGCCCGGTTTGCCTGCTTTTTGGGCAGGAGTTTTATTTGCAGGAAAAGCTGTTGGAGCGGATGCGGCGGGTCTGGCTGGGAGAGACGGTATCGGAGCTTAATTACAGCCGGGAGGATGGCGGTCGCCTGACCGCCGGGCAGACGGCGGATCTGGCCAATCAGATGCCTTTTTTTACCGTCCGGCGGCTGATTCTGGTTGATGAGCCAGGTTTTATCCCCTGCGCCGCGCGAGGCGGCAAGAAGGACGACGCTGACGAGGCGGGGCGGGAAGACGGGGCGGCCGACGACGGCGAGGGCCGGAGCGAGGGCGAGGACAAGGCCGGCGGCCAAGCGGCGGCGGCCGGCGGGCGCGGGGCCAGAGGC
>JAISDE010000058.1 GCA_031265035.1 Peptococcaceae bacterium
TTTGCGCCTTGGCCTTTTTCTCGGCGGCCGTCACATAGCTGTAGCCATAATCATATCTGCCCATAAATCACCTCGTCTTTCGCCTCAATCAAGGGAGAACAAACTCAACAGCTCGGCGTCGCTCATCTCCGTCACCCAGCTCTCGCCCGACGTCTCAAGCAGCGAGTTGGCCAGCCCCAGCTTGCTCTCGATCATCTCGTCGATCTTTTCCTCGATCGTGCCCTTGGCGATGAACTTACGCACCATGACATTCTTCGTCTGCCCGATGCGAAACGCCCTGTCTGTCGCCTGATTCTCCACCGCCGGATTCCACCACCGGTCGAAATGCACCACATGGCTGGCCGCCGTCAGATTGAGGCCCACCCCGCCCGCTTTCAGGGACAGCACCATAAAAGGCACATATTCCTCGCTATTGAACCGGTTTACATACTCCATTCTTTTTTTTACGCCCGTGCCGCCGTGGATGACCAGGCCCGGCCGATGGAAAACGCCCGCCAGATAATCCGCCAAATACGCCGTTATCTCCTTGAATTGCGTAAACACAATCACCTTTTCCCGCTTCTCGGCTATCGTCTCGCAGATCTCCCGCAGCTTCTCGAATTTGCCGCTGTGGGCCTCCTTATACTCGCTCTGCCCCAAATACTGGTCGGGATGATTGCAAATCTGCTTGAATTTCATAATAGCGGCCAGCACCATGCCCTTCCGCTCGATTCCGGCCTGATCCTCCGCCCGGGCCAGCTTCGCCCGGATATCCTCCACCAGCTCGACATAAAGGGCCCGCTGCTTTTTGGTCAGGCCGGCGTAATCCTTGATCTCAATCTTGTCGGGCAAATCGCTGATGATCGTTTTGTCGGTCTTCAAACGGCGCAAGATAAACGGGCGAATCGCCTCCTTGAGTTTCCCATAAGAGCCGGTTTCCTTGATCGTCCCGGCGTAGCGGGCAAATTCCTTCACAGAGCCTAAAAAGCCGGCGTTGAGGAAATCAAACAGCGACCACAAATCGGACAGCCTGTTCTCCACCGGCGTGCCCGTCATGGCCACCCGGAAAGCGGCCTTGATCTGCTTTATGGCCTTGGTCTGCTTGGCGCCGGGGTTTTTGATCGCCTGGGCCTCATCCAGTATCAGCAAATCCCACACCCTGTCGCCCAACTCCGTCAGGCGGAGCGCCATGCCATAGGTGGTAATAAAAAGCTGGGTATCGTCGCCGTCGGTTCGCTTTTGTGACGGATGCAGCACGGCGTACTTGATTTCCGGCGCGAACCGCTCTATCTCCTTCTGCCAATTGCCCACCAACGACGCCGGCAGGATGAGCAGCCCCCTGAAACCGCCGTTTTGCCGCAGATACTCCAGCAAAGCCAATACCTGCGCGGTCTTGCCCAACCCCATATCGTCCGCCAGCAAAGCGCCAAAACCCATCGACCTCATCGCCGCCAGCCACAGAAAGCCCTTTTGCTGATAATGCCGCAGCGTCGCCTTAAACCCGTCTCCGGGGCTGAGCTCAGCCGCCTTTTCCCCGGCCCCTCCGGCCTCCCCGGCCGCCGCCGCGGCGCCGGCGCCGGCGGCCCCGCCGCCTCTCCTGCCCAGCGCGGCCAACCTCGCCCGCAGGCTGGCCCGCCAGCCCTCATTCGTCAATTGCGGCAAATCCACCTCGGCGCCCATCGACGGCATAGCGTCGATGCCCAGCTCCAGGCGCATGGCCTCCGCTATCGTCAGGTCGCCCAGAGCCAGAGCCTTTTCGTACGCGGCCAGGGCCAGCCTGATTTTTTCCTGATCCACCTCTACCCATTTGCCCTTCAGGAAGGACAGGCCCGCCGATTGGCGGGACAGCGCCACCAACTCATCCCGGCTGATCTCGTCGTCGCCAAAATACAGGGCCGGGTCGCAGCGCAGGATCGCGTCAAAGCCCACCTTGGCTTCCTCAGCCGCGGCGAAAGACACGGCGACCCGGACACTGCCGCCCCGCCTTTTCCACCAATTCGGTATGCGGCACAAAATACCGCATTCCTCATAATCCGGCGTTTCCCGCAAAAAAGTATAGGCGTCCCCCGCCGTGAGACGCAAAGGCGAGAACAATTCCCCGCTCTCCATGAGGGAAGACAGGAAATCGCTTCGCTCCGCCGCCCGGGAAATCGTCGCGAGCAGCTTGAGCAAAGTCTCATGGTCATTCCTGTACTCGTCGAGAGCGCCTTTTAGCGGCAGATGATTGACCCGCCGGGAACCCTTGTCCCCCGTCGAGTAAGTAGCCATAAAAGCGAAAGGAAATTCCTCGGACTTGTTTTCCACCAGGTGAAAAAATATCCTGCCCGCCACGTTGAGGCCGGCCTTATGCTGACGGAGAAAATCCGCCGCGTCGCCGTCCCAGGCCCCGATCTCCAGCTCAAAAGCGCCGGCCAGCCCGGCCCAAAAGGCGCGAACCCACTCCCCGTCCACCAGCTCGGCGCCCGTCATGAAAGGAACGCCGGCGATAATACCGTCGACGACCTCCTGGCTCGGCGGTCTCGCCTGTCGGGTAAACTCTATCTCATTGTCCCGGCTCAACTCAAGGATGAAACGCTCGCAAATATCCCGGACGAAAGAAAGGGATACCGACATGGCGGGATCTTTGTCCTCAAAGCCAAAATAAAGCAGAGCCTTGTAAGGCGCCTCCCTGAAAGCCCGCAGCAGCCTCCCGCCGTCGTAGGGGTTCTTGGCCGAACACCGCTCCTCATCCAAGACGACGCCGCCCGGCGCGCAGATCGCCACCAACTCCGCGTCGCCTGCGGGCAGGCCGGCGTCGCCGCCGCGCAACTCGGCGCCGCCGGCGGGCAACTCGGCGTCGCCGGCGGGCAGCCCGGCGTCGCCGGCGGGCAACTCGGCGTCGCC
>JAISDE010000096.1 GCA_031265035.1 Peptococcaceae bacterium
CCTTGTTGGAAAGCCGTGTGGACGCGGTGCGGTTGGCCAATGCGGCTACACGGCGGCTGGCAGAACTTCTGGCCGGCGGCGACACCCCGGCCGACGCCGCCGCCAACGAGAGCTTAAAAAAGGATCTGGAGACGATCAGGGAAGCCCAGCGACTGTTGACGACGATTCTATCGGACATCACCGCCGCCGCGATCCAGAGCGAGACGGCAAAGGATCAGACAGAAAAAAGCCTGACGGAAAACAGTCAGACGGCAAAGGCTCAGACGGGTGAAAATCAGATTGGCGCGGGCCAGATAGGCGCGGGCCAGATAGGCGAAAGCCAGGTAGGAACGGATCAGGTAGGCGCGGGCCAGATAGGCGAAAGCCAGACAGGTGAGGACACCGCCAGGGCGGCGGAGTTGGCGGCGCCGGTGGAGTTGCCACTCTCCAGGGATTATTTGGAATTTTTGGTCGGCCTCTACACCGAGAAAAATGGGCAGCTGACAAAAGTTATCGCGTCCCTGGGCGAGATCGTCGTCGTCAGGAAGTAGCGTCTTTTTATACTTCTTTCGCCAATTTCAAAACCTACTATAGCCCTCTGCATGTAGTAATTACGGTCGATTCAGCTTTGCAGTCTATCTGATAAGAGTTCCCCGAAACATAAAGGCTTAATTTTTTACCGCAAATGGGACATGGAATGTCTGTTTCAACGGTTTTTGCCGGAACTACATATTCATGTGTCAGATAGCCTCTGTCAAACATGGCTTTTTCTATGGCATAGGTTTCTTCAACGGATATGTGGGCATATTGAGTTTTAGTAGCCATACAAGCACCTCCTCATAAACGCGTTATAACGTATTGATACGCCGGCCTCCCTCGCTCTTTCAATTGCATCCATGATAAGATATATTCTGTCGCTATCAGAAAGATTAGGCGCGTTTTTAGCCGCCATATAACTTGCCCTAAATTCATCATTCCAACTGTTGGGCCGCGCGGCCGTTCCCCTGTTAGCTCTATGTCCATAATATTCGTGCGCTAAAACATTAGTAGCGGCAGTATCGCCTGGCGAATCTCCCCGGCTACCTCCGCCGGCGGCAAATCGCCGTTGACCCGGCAAACGCTGTACCCCCTCGCGGTCAAAAAAAGGATGCCTTCCTCGTAGTGCCGCCTGACGGCCCGCTGCTTTTCCAACGCCTCGTACAAATCCCGGTAGGGCCGGGCCTGATCCAGTCTGCGGGCCGCGGTTTCCGGCTCAATATCCATATAAACGATCAAATCCGGTTTCAGCGCCTGACTATTGATTTGGCCGATCCACTCCCGCTCCGCGTCCAACGCCTGATAGGCTAAGGAAGAAAGGACATAACGATCGCTGATCACATGGATCCCCGCCCGCAAATGAGCCAGGACGCCCGGTTCCTGGCCGCCGGCGTCGGAGCGGTAAAGATGATCGGCTCGATCGGCGGCAAACAAAAGCGCCAGCGTATAAGGATCGAGGGCCAGGCGCTTGTTTAGCGCTAGACGGGCCAAAGTGCCCGCTGGCCCGTCGGTAGGCTCCCGGGTGACCCAGGCCGCGCCGTAGGCCTTGCCCTCACCGGCGAACCAATCCCGCAAAAGGCCGGTCTGGGTCGTGGTACCGCACCCGTCCAGCCCCTCCAAAACGATAAATTTTCCTTTTTTCTCCATAATCGTCCTCCTGACTGTTGGTACGCCATAATATTACGTTCCCCCGCCTGCCGGCGGGGTCAAGTATACTTTTATTCTCTGCCCGCCGGCGGACTGGCGGATCGGCGGAAATGGATCGGCGGAAATGGGGCTTGACGATCCCGGGACTTTTTTGTAGTATGGTAGGATACACCCGTTACACAGGGAGACAAGGCATGAGGGAATTGATTTTTGGCCTGATCGGCGGCACCGCGCTGCTGATGTACAGCATTGAGATGATGGGGGACGGGCTGGAAAAGGTGTCCGGCCCCATGATGAAAAAGATTTTGGGGGCGCTGACCGGCAACGCGTTGAAATCCACCTTTGTAGGTATGCTACTCACCGCCCTGGTGCAGAGCAGCACGGCGGTCACCGTGCTGACTGTGGGCTTTGTCAACGCCGGGCTAATGAAATTCAGCCAGGCTGTGGGCATTATTTACGGCGCCAATATCGGCACCACCATCACCGCGCAGCTGATGGCCCTGAGCTTTAGCTTCAAGCTGACCGATGTCGCCTTGCCGGTGCTGGGCGCGGGATTCGCCATTATCTATTTTTCCCGGCGGGATCACATCAAGCACCTGGGTAGCGCCATCATGGGCTTTGGCATGATGTTTTACGGGCTGAAAATCCTGAACGCCGGCGCGCCGATTATGCAGACCAGCGAGACCCTGCGTTTTTTCTTTACCCATTACGCCTCCATACCCCTGGTCGGCGTGCTGCTGGGGATAGTGGCGACCGCCATGGTACACAGCTCCGCCGCTACCGTGGCGCTGGTCATGGTGCTGGGCACCACCGGGATGATCGACTTCCCCACCGCTATTTATCTGACCCTGGGCGATAATATCGGCACCTGCGTCACGGCCCAGATCGCGTCCATGGCCGGCAACATCAGCGCCCGCCGCACCGCTTGGGCACATACCCTGTATAATATGGTCGGCGTCGTTCTGGTCTTTTTCTTTGTGCCCCAATACGCCGCTTTGGTCAAGAGCGTCACCTTCGCCTATCAGCCGGCGGCGGGCATGGACATACTGATCGCCAATACCCATACGATTTTTAACGTGGCTTCCGCCCTCATTTTCCTGCCCTTTACCAAATACTTTGTCCGTTTTCTGGAAACCGTGGTCAAGCAAAAGGCCGGCCAGGACTGGGACGACGACGACGACAGCAAGGTCATGGACAGGCTTCTGCTGAATACCCCCGTCGCGGCGGTGGACGCCGCCAAAAAAGTGATCAACATCAGCGCCCTGCGTTCCAAATCCATGCTGGAGCAGACCATGGTTTTTATTTACGAGGGCAAAATGAGCCTGCTGGATGAGGTCAACCGGTCGGAGCAAAAGCTGAACGCGGCTCAACGCAACCTGACCCGGTATATGGTGCAACTGTCCAAGGGCAGCCTCACCGGCATCCCGCCCTCCATCATCCCGGCCCTGATCACCTGTATGAATCATGTGGAGCGCACCGGCGATCACGCCCGGGATTTGGTGGAGCTGGCTCAAATCAAGGTGGACAGGCATTTGAGTTTCAGCGATCAGGCCCTGCTTGACCTGAAGGATTTGGAGAAGCTGGTGCTGGATATGTATGGTTTTTTAGCGGAGCTGCTCTTAAACCCCAAAAAAACAGAGGAAAACTTCCTGCGGCTCCGGGATATGGAGGACGCGGTGGATGTCAAGGCCAAAACCCTTTTGGACGGCCATGTGCTCCGCTTGGAGGAAGGGCTGTGTACCGTGGAGGCCGGCGTGTACTTTATGGATATCGTCAACTTTTTGGAGCGGATATCCGACCATATCTTCAAGGCGGCCAAGGATCTGCGGGCGGGTGAGGCTGGTATCGGCAAAAACGCTAAGCCGGGTTCTAAGCTGTCGTAGGGCGGGGCGGCTTCTGAGCCTGCCCGGCGCCAGGCGGGCCGCGAAAGTCCCGGCGGCGCCTTTGCTCCTCGCGCCTCAGCCGCCCCGGCGCCCCTCGGCTTTAGCGCCGTCGGCGTCTGTCAGCGTCTCGTTCATGCTGCCGGTACGGTAGCCGCCCAAATCCAGAGTGACATAGGCAAAGCCTAATTCTTTCAGCGCCGGGTAAATTTTCTGACGACAATCCGGCCCCGCCGCCCTAGCCAGCTCCGCCTCCTCCAGCTCAATCCGCGCTATATTGCCGTGTATCCGCACCCGCGCCTGCCGGAAACCCAAATCCAGCAACAACTGCTCCGCCTGATCCACCCGGCGGAGTTTTGCCGTCGTAATATTTTCCCCGTAGACAAAACGGGAAGCCAGGCAGGCAAAAGACGGCTTGTCCCAGGTCGGCAGGCCCAGGGCCTTGGACAGCAGGCGGATCTCCGCCTTGGTCAGCCCCGCCTCCCGCAGTGGGCTTTTGACGCCCTGCTCGGCCACAGCTTTCAGCCCTGGCCGAAAATCCCCGTTATCATCCATATTGGAGCCTTCAGCCACATGCTCAATATCTCTAGCCCGCGCCACGGCCCAAATTTTCTCAAACAGCTCATTTTTGCACAAATAGCAGCGATTGACGGGATTGGTGGCAAAGCCGGGAATCTCCAGTTCCTCGGAATCGCAGATCACATGGGTAATGCCCTCCCCAGCGCAAAAGGCCCGGGCCTCGCTCAACTCTCTGACGGGAAAGGAGCAGGAACGGGCGGTTACCGCTATAGCCCTCTCCCCCAGCAGATCATGGGCGGTTTTCAGCAAAAAAGTGGAGTCCACGCCGCCGGAAAAGGCGACGGCCACGCTGCCCAGCCGGGCGATCGCCGCCCGCAGCGCCTCCTGCTTGGCGCCCGCGACCTCAATGGCCTCTTGATTGGCGCTCGCCGACCCGGCCGCCTCCCGCTTGGCGCCTGCCACCACAATGGCCTCGTCATGAGTGTTCATACAATAGTTCCCCCTCCAAGCACGATATCATCCTCATACAAGACCACCGCCTGCCCTTTGGCTATCGCCCTCTGTGGCTGGTCAAACACCACTCGCAGGGTATCCCCGTCCAATTGCTCCGCCAGCGCCGGCTGCTCGGCCTGGCGGTAGCGGATTTTCGCCCTGACCCGCCGGGGCCGCTCCAGCCGCTCCACCGCGATCAAATTCAACCCGGCGGCCAACAGTTCCCGATTGTACAACTCACTTTCCCTGCCCAGACGGACGGTATTGGTTCCGGCGTCCTTGTCGCAGACATACAAAGGCTCGCCCAGAGCCAGGCCCAGGCCCTTGCGCTGGCCAACGGTGTAACGTGTCAGGCCCCGATGCTCGCCCAAAGGCGCGCCGGCCCCGTCGACAAAATCCCCCGCCGGCGCCGGGACGCCGGTATAACGGTCGATAAAAGCGCCGTAGTCGCCGTCCCGCACAAAGCAAATATCCTGGCTTTCCCGCTTGCCGGCGTTGATAAAGCCTGCCTGCGCCGCCAGCTCCCTGACCTGAGCCTTGCGCATCTCTCCCAAGGGAAACCGGATCCGGGCCAGCTGGCTCTGGCTCAACATATAGAGGACGTAGCTTTGATCCTTGGCGCTATCCGCCGCTTTGCGCAACAGGCGGCGGCCGCTGCCCCCGTCGGCCTCCGTCCGGGCGTAATGCCCGGTAGCCACCCGGTCAAAAGCCAACGCCTCCGCCCGGCGAAGCAGCTGGTCAAACTTGATATACCGATTGCAATCAATGCAGGGATTGGGCGTCAGCCCCTCCTGGTAAGCCCGGACAAAGCGCCCGACGACCTGCTCCCGGAAGCCGGCCGCGAAGTTAAACACATAATGGGGGATCCCCAGGGCATGGGCCACATACCTGGCGTCCTCCGCGTCCTCCAGGGAGCAGCAATCCCCGCCCCGGCGGCCTGCGGCCGCCGGGACCGAGCCTGGGCTGCCCGGCTCGGCCCCGGGCCAGCCTTGCCCGGCGCCCAGGCTACTCGGCTCGGCCCCAGGATCGTCAAACAGCTTCATAGTGACCCCAACGCAGGCATACCCCGCCCGGAGCATGAGCAAGGCGGCGACAGCGCTATCCACGCCGCCGCTCATAGCGATCAGCGCCCGTTTATTCGCGGCCGGCCCGCTCATGCCGGCGACCGGATCTGCCCGGATTCCCTCATAAGTAGTTTTTCTCCCACCCTTATGATCTGCTCCGGCCTTAACACGGGCGGCATTACAGAGCGATCTCCAGAGTAGTTACAAAGGTCTGCGGAAGCACTGGTAAAACCCCATCCTCATAGTAAAGTATCAATGCCTCCCGCAGGTTGCCAGTCGCCTCATCTATTGTCTTTCCCTGAGAGGCGACGCTGTTTTCAAGACATTTGGCCACAAACCACTCATCTTCTTTTTGTATGGCTACGGTAAAATATTTGCTCATACAGCATTATTCCCCTTCTTCCATATGTACTGACGGTAAAAACGGCCGTATATTTAACGAATGCCTCTTTGAGACTTAGCATTGGCGCTACGATGACCTCAGTTTCATTATACACCGCGCCATATAAATTCACAATCAGGATTCATCGCCAAGACTCATGCCAAAACTCATCAGCTTTGCCCTGGCTGACGTTTGGGTATCAGCCAGGCGCCGGCCACGCCCAGCAGCGTCGCGGCGGTGATGCCGTAAATCGCCGCCAGCAGCCCATAATGGTCGCTCAACCAGCCCAGGCCCGGCGTGACCATGCCGCCCACCGTGATCCCCAGCCCCAGGGTGATCCCGGCGGACATACCCAGCCGGTTGGGCAAAAATTCCTGCCCCAGGACGACCAGCGTGCTGGCCGGACAGCTGATGGCAAAGGCGATGGGCAACAGAACCAGCGTGGCGACCCACGGCGTCCTGGCGACGGAGAAAAGCAGCAGCAAAGCCGGCAGGAAGGCAAAACTGCCTCGGATGACCCGGTTGAAGCCATAGCGATCCGCCAGCCGGCCGCCCACTATGGTGGCCACCGCCGCCGTGGCGGAAAATACCGTCAGCCGCAGATTGCCCGCCGTTTTGGTTTGCCCCAGGACGTCCACCCAATAAAGGGGAATAAAGGTCATCATGCCGTAACTCATAATAGAGCGGCAAAATACCGCCAGGGTCAGCCGGGAAAAGGCCGGCCAATTGTCCTTCGCGGCGGTTGCCGCCACCCCCGGGGCCGCCGCGGCCATACCGGCGGCCTCAGCCGCCCCGGCCGCCCCGGACACCCCGGCATCCCCAACCGTCCCAGCGGCCTCGGCGGCCTCAGTCACCCCAGCCGCCTCAGCCGCCCCGGCCGCCCCGGACACCCCAGCCGCCTCGCCGGCGACCCCGCCACTCGCCGCCGCCGGCAGCCGCCGCAAATAGAAAAACAGCGCCACCGGCATAGCCAGCCCCGGCAGCATTAGCACAGTCGAGCCTTTCAGGCCCCAGGCGGTGATGGCCGCCGTGGCCACAATCGGCCCCAGCGCGAAGCCGATATTGCCGCCCACGGTGAAGTTGCTCATGCCGGCGCCCTTCCTTTTCCCCGACACCAGATTGGCGAGCCGGCTGGCCTCCGGATGAAATAGCGCCGCCCCGACACCGGAAATCATCACGGCGAAAAAAATCGGCCAGTAGCGGTTGTTGAGGTAGCCGATGGCCGCCAGCCCGCTATTAGCCAAAAAAATGCCTAGATAAATGAACCAGGGCCTGGCCCGCCGATCCCCCAAATGCCCGAATATCGGCTGAATGATGGAGGCGACGCAGTTGGCGGCGAATATCAGCCCCGCCGCCGAGGTATAATTGATATTGCCGGCGGCTACCAAAAAAGGCAATATCGCCGGCAACGCCCCCTGACTGAGGTCAGCGCAAATATGACTTAGCATCAGCAAATAACTGTAAACGTTTTTGCTCACCGCGACTTGATCCCGTTTGCTCACTGCGGCTTGATCCTGTCTTGGGGCAGCCATTTGCGCAGGCATTGATTCAGCGCCCCAAAATCCAGGGGCTTGGGCAGAAAATCATCGAACTGGTTGTTGATAAACATTTCCTCCATCCCGTTGATCACATTGGCGGTCAGGGCGATGAGGGGCACCGTTTTGTTGTGCCCGCCCAGGCCCCGGATGCGCTTGGCGGCCTCCAGCCCGTCCATGCCGGGCATCATGTGATCCATGAAAATAATGTCGTAGGCATTCTTCTGCGCCATCTCTATGGCGGCCGCGCCGCCGCCGACCATGTCCGGCGCGATCTCAAAGACGCCCAGCATCGCCTCCGCCACAGACAAATTGATCTCGATATCGTCCACCACCAGCACCCGGGCCGTCGGCGCGGCGAATTCCTCCGTCACCTCATGAACTTCTTCCGCCACCGCCTCAGCGGGCGCGTAAGGCAGCTCGACGGAAAAGGTGCTGCCCTCGCCGTAAGTGCTTTGCAGCCAGAGCCGTCCGCCCATCAGCCCGCATAGCTGATGGCTGATCGCCAGCCCCAGGCCGGTACCTACCACATTGCGATTTTTGCGGAGATCCAGCTGCTCAAAGGGCTTGAACAATTTACCGGCGTCCTCCGGCCGGATCCCGATGCCCGTGTCCTTCACGTCAAAACGCAGGGTGCCTTCCTCGCTCAACCAGGCGGAAAATTCCGTCCAGCCGGTCTTGGTATATTTCATGGCGTTGGACAGCAGATTGGTCAGCACCTGACGCAGGCGGTTCTCGTCGCCCCGGGCCATCAACGGTATATTGTCGTCCGCGGCGAAATAAAATTCCAGCTTTTTCTCCCGGAACAACACCGCGAACATGGAGCGAATATTATCCAAAAGCAAGCGCAGATTATAATTGGTTTCCACCATTTCCATCTTGCCCGCCTCGATTTTGGAAAAGTCCAGAATGTCGTTGATAATGGACAACAGGGCCTGAGCGGATTTGCGAATATCGCCCAAATATTTTTTTTGCCCCGGCAGCAGCTGGCTGCGGTTCAGCATCTCGCTCATGCCCAAAATGGCGTTCATCGGCGTCCGGATCTCATGGCTCATGGCGGCCAGAAAATCGGATTTGGCGTTGTTGGCCGCTTCCGCCCGCTGCTTTTCCCACATGAAATCGGTCAAATCCACCATGACTATCAGCACGCCGGCGGTGATGCCGGCGCCGCCCCCCGCCTTGCTGCCAACGCTTTTCAACTCAATGGCGTAATAGCGATTATCACCCTTTTGGGAAAAGTCGATCCAGGCGTGCATAGTCTCCATCTCGCCGGTGGCGACCACGGTGGCGACGGCGGTTTTCAGCACCTTCAGGATCTGCTCGTCCAGATAGCGGGCCAGCACTTCCTCGCAGCGGTGATTTTTGATGTAATCAAAATTGGGCGTACCGGTAACGGTGAGGAAAACCTTGGTACTCAGCACCAAACAACCGTCATTGTCCAGCAACAGTATAATGCTGGGGCAGCTGTCCAGGAGCATGTCCGTATAAGCCCTCTGTTTGGCGTTGGCCGCGGACAAGACATTGCCCAAGGTATCCTTGGCCTCGACGGTTTTCGTCACCTTGTCCAGAAAGCTTTGGGACAGCCGCAACTCCCGGGAAAGCTTGGCCAGCCGCGCTTTCAGCTGACGCACTTCCTCCCGCAATATCTCTTTTTCCTCATCTGTATCTATCTCTTTCTCAATCTCCAGCGCGTCCAGCATCGGCAATATTTCCTTCCTCAAAAACGCTGCCGTCCTAGTAGCGCGTGTCAGCTAAAACTTTACCAAGCGCTAGCGGCACAAGCATTACGGCAAAATAAACAATTTAGAAAACACAGAGGATAAAGGCGTTATTGTGGAAACGGTTGACCGCCTGGCCGTCGCTGACCCTGGTGGGACAGATCTCACCGCCGGAATAAGCCATCATAAAGGGGATCTTGTCGCCGGCTTTCCGCCGGATAAGATCCATCTCCGCCGTTACGTCGGCGCCCAAGGTCATATTCCGGGAAATACAGGAATAGATAAGCATCCCCGACTTGCCGGTCGCGGCCAGGGCCTTGTCAGCGGCGGCGCCGGTGGTGGCCAGCACGTCCTCCTTGTCAAATACCCCGATATACATGGTCGCCCCCTCCGGCATGACGCCGGCGCAGAGCGCGTGTTTTTCCGGGGTCAGCTTGATAAATACCTTGGAAACCGGGGCGGTGCCGTCGCCATAATCTAACATAAAGGGCAGGGAGGTCATGGCGTATTGGGTCTCGCTGGCCTTGGTCCACCCCAGATTCTCGAAATATTCCACCACCGGCCGGTCCTTGACTTCCATCAGGATATGCCCGGCGCTCTTGGTGATCAACGCGGATTTGTCCAGAATTTTGTCCTCGGAGATCGTGGCGATATAAAATTGCGGCTGTAAATTGCCATAAATCAGCACCAATGCCAGCCGATCCCGGTAATGCTCGCCATTGTGCAAAGAAAAGCAATTGGCGAAATCCATGGTGTCGTCCACAGCCAGGGTGCCAAAGCAAGGCGCGCCGCCGGAAGCCTTGGTCAGCGTGTTGACGTATTCGTCGCCGGAATTTTCCAGCATAAAAGGCGCGAAGGAGAAAATCAGGCTGGGCCGCCCCGTCTGACCGGCCGCCGCCCCGGCGTAAGTTTCCGCGATGATCTCGTTAGACCGTTCCCGCAGGGAAGGCGTCAGGGCGGTGACAAATTTCGCCTCATCGCTGGCCAGCACCATCAGCGTGAGCAAAAGGGTGCCGGATTCCTGACGATTGGCCTGGGCGGAGGTGATCGTGCCCACCACATCAAAAGGCAAAGCCTCGCAAATGGCTTTCAGGGCGCCGGAAAGCACGAACTCATAGTGGCAGGCGATAATGCCGACTTTATTCTTCAATCGCCCCTGTTCCTGCTCCGATAGACCCACCGCCAGCTGCCGCTGGATTTCCGCCGCGGCCGCCTCAGTATCGTCAATCTCACTGGTATAAGCGATTAAGGTTTTTAGCATGACCCTTCCCCCTCGTTTTTCTTTCGATTATATAATATTTACCGGGAAATAGCAAATAATTACCGAGCCGGCTCGGCTGCCGGCTCGACTGAATCTACTGACAGCGAATCGTCTGACTCGACTGACAGCGAGTCGGCTGCATCGGCCGCGTCGGCCGACTCGGCCCGGGGAGAGGCCGCCAGCAAGGTCGCCACCGTTTCCCGGCCCGCCAGGATTTCCTCCAGCAAGCTCAGGGCCATGGTCAACTGCGCGTCCTCGTCGGCGTCGGGTTCCCTTTCCACCGGATAATCCGGCAGGATGCCCTCGCCGTCGATATAGCGGCCGCCGGGCAAGGCATAAAGACCTTCCGTCACCCGCAGCCCGCCGCCGGTCAGCAGCCGGTAGACGCTTTGCACCGATCCCTTGCCATAGGTGCGGCTGCCCACCAATATCCCGCCGGCCCGATCTTGTATGGCGCCGGCCAAAACCTCCGAGGCGCTGGCGCTGCCGCCGTTGACTAAGACGACATAAGGGATGGTGATAGGATCCGCCCCACTGATAATGAACTCCTGCTCGTCCTCCCGCAGGGTCAGGCGAAGCAGCGGGCCGTTGGGCAGCAGCCGGCCGGCAATCTCGGAGGTGGCGCCCAGGTCGCCGCCGCCATTGTAGCGCAGATCCAGCACCAGCGCCGCCGCCCCTTCCCGCAACAAAGCGTCCAGCGTCTCCTGAAAAATGGCGCCGGAATTTTGGGCGAAATGATCAATCGCCAGATAGCCTACCTTGCGATTGGGCAGGTACTCGTCGGTCAAAAAGCCGCCCTGTACCGTTTCCACCTGGATTTGGTACGTCCGTCGCAGGCGGTATTCCCGCTCGTCCTCCCCCGCCCTGGCGATCAGGAGCCGCACCTCGGTGTCCGGCTCGCCTCGCACCATAGCGACCACCTCGTCCGAGGTCAGATCCTCCACCCAGTGATCGTCAATGCGCAAGATAGCGTCGTCCGCCCGCAACCCGGCGGCGGCGGCGGCCGAACCCTCCTTGACCTCCCGGATCAGCAAACGATCCTCCTGGGTCTTCTCACTGTCCACGATCACGCCAATGCCGCCGGTCAGGCCCTGCATATAGGTGACCGCCGCTAAATTCCGCTCCGCCGGCAGATAATAGGTATAATGGTCGTCCGCCGCCTCCGCCAGGCCGCCCACAGCGCCCTCCAGCATTTGGCCGGCGTTGAGCGGCTGCCGGAAATCCTGCCGCAGCAAATAAAAGACCTGAACAAAATCCAGACACTGCCGGGGGTAGGAAAGAAAAAATCCCACCACTCCTATGGTCACCACCACGCAAAAGAAAAGCGCGGCGTTTTTCAGAAACCGCCATAATTTTCGCATAACCACACTCACCTGTTTATTGAGGATTGACAAATTATTGGGGATTGTCAACTTATTGGGGATTGTCAAATCGCCAAATTATTGAGGATTGACAAAATACGTGCTGTGGGTCAGGGGATTTACCGTCTGCCCGTCCAGCATGATCTGGAAATGCAGATGATTGCCGGTGCTCAGCCCGGTAGTGCCCACGCCGCCGACCCGCTCCCCCTTGACCACAATTTGGCCCAGGGAGACGTTGATGACATAAAGATGGGAATATTGGCTGGCCACACCGCCGCCGTGATCCAGGATCACGGTTTTGCCAAAGCCGCCGTAAGTGGTGGCCATGATCACTTTGCCAGTCTCGCAGGCCACCGCCGGCGTGTTTTGGGGCGCCGGGATGTCGATCCCCGTATGGAATTTCTGCACTCTTAAAATAGGATGGTTGCGCCAGCCATACTCCGAGCTGATCCGGGTGCGTCCCGGCACCGGCCAGCCCATGGTGCCGCTGCCCATGTACTGAGCTCTATTCCTGGCCTGAATTTCCGCCACGAATTTTTTCAGCTGATCCGACAATTTCTCCAGCTCATCCTCGGCTTCCTCCGACAGCATCAGATCCGCCTCCAGCTGGGCGGCCATCTGATTTTGCGCGGAACGCTGCCGACCTAAATCGTCACTTTTTTCCCGGCGTACCCTGGTTTCTTCCTCCAGCTGGGCTTTTACTTCCTCCAGAGCGCGTTTTTGCCCCTCCAACTCCGCCCTGGCTGTTTTCAGGCCGGTCAGCAGCTCCATATCGTTGTCCACCACTTTGGACATCAGGTCGTAGCGGGTGAGAAAATCCGTCAGGCTGGTGGAGGCAAAGAGCACGTCCAAAAGGCTCACGTCGCCGTCCACATAAAGCTGATTCAGGCGGTGACTGAGATACTCGGCCCGCTGGTCGACCTCCCCTGTCTTGACCTCAATATCAATGTTCAGCGAGTTAATATTCTCATTGGTGACCGCTATCTGACCGTCCAGCTCCTGGATCTCGTTTTCCAGCCCGACGATCAGATTGGTCAGACGCTTGATCTCCCCCAGCACGCCCTTTTGCTGGGCGGTGATGCGGTCTTGCTCGTCCGTCAGTTCCTTGATCTGGCGGTTGACTTCCTCCATCTGCTCCATGGCCTGATCCAATTGCTCCCGATCCTCCTGGGACATGGTCAGGCTACCGGCCACCAGGCCGCCCCCCAAGGGCAGCAGACTGAGGCAGAGCAGACAAAGCAGCGTCAGCGCCAAAACCCGCCGGACATTGATTTTTCCCATCAACTTTTCCTCCTTAGGCATCGTTACGATACCTTAATCCCGCCCGGAATCCCTACCGTCGCCCGGGTTTGTCCCGGCAATCACGCCGCCTGCCGGGGGCCGCTCCGCCCTGCCGGGGCTGTCTCAGGCGAGAGCCTGATCCAGAAAATCCAGAATACTGTCTATGTTGGCCGCCGCCGCGAAGGCGGGGCCACCGTGGGCGGCGCCCTCAAACAGCCGCAGGATCGCCTTGTCCCCGCCAATTTTCGCCGCCAACTGAGCGGCGAAAATTTGGCTTTGCTGTACCGGCACCATCAGGTCGTCGGTGCCGTGCTGGATGAGAAAGGGCGGGGTGTCCGCCCCGATATAGCTGGCGGGGCTGGCTTTTTGAGCCAAGTCTGTCGCCTGGCTCAAGGGGTGGCCCAGGTAAACAGACGTCATGGATTTTTCGCCTGTGTGGATCGGCGGCCCGCCAATGGCGACGGCCTGCGCCGCCAGGGTCAGAAAATCAATGGGGCCGAACCAATCCACGACGGCCTGAACGGCGCTGCTATACGTCGGATTGCCCAGCTCCGGGCCTTCCAGGTCGGCGACGCCCGCCGAGACGCCGGCCAGGGCGGCCAGCATGGCGCCGGAGGACGCGCCCCAGACGGCGACCCGATCCGGATTCAGGTTGTACAAGCCAGCCGAGGCCCGCAAAAAGCGCAGGGCCGCCTTTACATCCTTGATTTGCGCCGGGAAAGGCGCCTCGGTGGCATAACGGTGGTTCATGGAGGCGACGGCGTAGCCCCGGCCCAAAGCCCGCAGCACGGCTGTCAGCTGCCCGTCTGTCTTGTCTCCTACCGCGAAGCCGCCAGCATGAATGGAGAGGATCACCGGAAAAGGCCCATCGCCCTCGTCGGGCAGATAAAGATCCAGCCGCTGGGCCGGCGAGAGGGAAGCGTAAGGGATCTCCAGATATTTTTTCCTGATCCCCGCTATATCCGGCGGCGGGCCAAGGCTGGGAATCAATTCCCGCCGCCAGGCGCCGCTTCGCTCCGATGGCCATTGCCGCTCCGCTGGCCATTGCCGCTCCGGGGCCTGCCCGGACGGCGCCGCCTTTTGCTCCTTACTCATCCCCGCGCCTCCTAATTATTTCAACCCGCGTCATTAAACCCGCATTACTAAACCCGCATTATCAAACCCGCATTATCAAACCCACATTACTAAACCCGCATTATCAAACCCGCAAATAGCGGAACACGCTCAGGAAACTGCCCACCAGGCCCAGGCCGCCACCGTAAATCAGGATCCGGACGCCCATATCGGCCAGCACCGTTTGATCCCGCAGCAACGGGATAAAGTTGAGATTTAAGGACAAATACTCCGCTATTTTCAAATAGCCGAAATACAAAATCCCGCAGGCCAGCAGGGAGCCAAAAAGCCCGATAAAGACGCCTTCCACCAGAAAAGGCCAGCGGATATACCAGTTGGTGGCCCCTACCAGCCGCATGATGGTGATCTCCTCCCGCCGGGAATATACCGTCAGGCGAATGGAGGTGGAGATCAGGAAGACCGCCGCCACGCTGATGCCCACCAGGCCGATCAAGCCGGCCCGCTCCACCCAGGCCGCCGTGGTCAGCAGCCGCTCCACCGTGCCCTGGCCGTAGCGCACCATATCGATGCCCTGGGTATTTTCCAGCTTTTTGGCCAATTCCGGCACCAATTCCGGCCGGTTGGCCTTGACCCTGATGACGTCCGGCAAAGGATTATACTCCCCTACCGTTTCCGCCAGCTCCGCCTCGGGGCCAAAGCGCCCTTCCAGCAGCAGAATCCCTTCCTCCTTGGGCACATAAGTGACTATCGCCACGCCGGGCAGGCCGCTGATCTGCCGCATCAGCTCCGCCCCCTGATCCCTGGTAAAATCTTTGACAATATAGGCGTTGATCTCCAATTCCGATTCTACCGTCTCGACCATGTGGTTGACATTAGCGATAAACAGCCAGACACAGCCCAGCAAAAACAGGCTGATGGCTACCGTGGAGATAGCGGCGACGCTCATGATCCGATTGCGCCAGACATTGCGGAAACCGTCCCGCACCACATAACCAATGCTGCTGACTCTCACGCGCCATACCCCCCGTTTTGCTGATCCCGCACCACATAGCCGCCCCGCAGGGCGACTACCCGACGCCGCATCTTATCGACCATATCCTTGTCATGGGTGGCGATCAGCACGGTGGTGCCCCGGCGATTGATGGCCTGAAAAATCTGCATGATCTCGCCGGATGTGTCCGGATCCAGATTGCCGGTAGGCTCGTCGGCGATGATCATGGTGGGATTGTTTACCATGGCCCGGGCGATGCCCAGCCGCTGCTGCTGGCCGCCGGAGAGCTGATAGGGAAAGGCGTTGCGCTTGTCGCCGATCTCCAGCATTTCCAGGATCATCGGCACCCGCTGCCGGATCTGGGTGCGGGTCATTTCCACGGACTCGGCGGCGAAAGCCACGTTCTCGTAAACCGTCCGAGTCATCAAAAGCCGGAAATCCTGAAACACAAAGCCGATATTGCGGCGATAATACGGGATTTCCCACTGCTTCATCCGGGCCAGGCTTTTGCCCTCCACCATGACCTGCCCGGCGGTGGGGATTTCCTCCCGGATGATCAGCTTCGTCAAGGTGGATTTACCCGCGCCGGAAGGGCCGACCAGAAAAATAAACTCCCCCTTGCGGATCTCCAGATTCACCTCGTCCAGAGCTGTTACCTTGACTTCTCCCGCGTATATTTTACTAACGTTAAAGAACTGGATCACCCTTTTCTTACCTCCTCAGACACCGACCGGGCCGCTCCGCCCGCCGCCGGCCGCTTTCATTTCCAGGGCCGCGCGGGCTTTGGCCGCGATATCCGCCGGCGTCAGGCCATACAGCGTCAGCAAATCTTCCGGCTGGCCGGACTGGCCGAAGCGATCCCGCACAGCCACAGACAGCACCGGCACCGGGCAAGCCGCCGCCAGAGCCTCCGCCACGGCGCCGCCCAGGCCGCCCAGGGCCGAATGCTCCTCGCAGGTCACCACGCAACCGGTCTCCCTGGCCGCCTGGAGCAAGGTCGCCTGATCCAGGGGCTTGATCACCGATACGTTTAATACCCTGGCCTCAATCCCCGCCGCCGCCAGCTCATCCGCCGCCGCCAGTGCCCGGGCCGTCATGATGCCGCAAGCCGCCAAGGTAACGTCCTTGCCGGGCCGCAGCGTCCGGATGCCGAGACCCGGCGGCAAATCCGCCTCAGCGGCAAAAATAACCGGGGTCTTGGAGCGGCCCAGGCGCAGATACACCGGGCCGGGCTGCTCCAGGGCCTCCCGGAGCAAAAAGCGGGTCTCGGCGGCGTCCGCCGGCACAAATACCCTCATGCCGGGTATGGAGCGCATCAGGGCGATATCCGTCAGCATTTGGTGGGACATGCCGTCCTCCCCCACACTCAGCCCGGCGTGGGTGGCGGCGATTTTTACACTCAGGTCGGAGGTGGCGATGGTGTTGAGAATCTGCTCATAGGCCCGGCCGGCAGCGAACACCGCGAAGGTGCTAAAGACCGGGAGCTTGCCGGCGGTGGCCAGGCCCCCGGCGATGCAGGCCATATTGGCCTCGGCGATGCCTACGTTGATGAAGCGCTCCGGCGCGACTTTTTTGAACTCCGCCGTCATGGTGGATTTGGACAGATCCGCGTCCAGCACCACCAGCTGGGGGTAGCTGGCCGCGAACTCCGCCAGTGCCTTGCCGTAGGCTTCCCTGGTGGCGGGACCCATGACCGGGGCCGAAGCTGGGGCTGTGGCCGAAGCTGGGGCTGTGGCTGTGGCCGAAGCTGAAGCTGGGGCTGTAGCTGATGTCGGGACTGCCCCGACGCTGGCGCTTTGCCCGGCGCTGGCGCTTTGCCAGGCGCTGGCGCTCACCGCCGCCGGGCCGCCGCCAGCCGCCGCCGGGCCGCCGCCGCCGGCCGCCGCCGGCTCACCGCCCAGCTCCGTCAGCGCTTGCCGCCACTCCGCCTCGTTGGGCGCTTTGCCGTGCCAGCCCGCCTGATTTTCCATAAATGACACGCCCTTGCCCTTTACCGTGCGGCACAAAATCAGGCTCGGCCGGCCTTTTGTCTCCCTCGCCCGGGCGAAAGCCTGGCTAAGGGCGGCAAAATCATGGCCGTCCACTACCTCCACCCGCCAGCCAAAGGCGGCGAATTTTTGATCTATCGGCTCCGGGTTCATCACCTCCGCCAGGGGTCCGTCGATTTGCAGGCCGTTGGCGTCCACGATGCCGACCAGATTGTCCAGACGGTAATAGCCCGCCGCCATCACCGACTCCCAAACCAGCCCTTCCTCCAATTCCCCGTCGCCCCAAAGGGTATAAACCCGATAATCCTTTTGGTCGAGCCTCGCCGCCAGCGCCATGCCCACCGCGGCGCTGCCGCCCTGCCCCAGGGAGCCGGTGCTGATCTCCACGCCCGGCAAGGCACCATAATGAGGATGCCCCTGCAAACGGCTGCCCAGCGCGCGCAAGGTGGACAGCTCCGCTGGGTCAAAATAGCCTCGGCGGGCCAGGGCGCTGTACAGCGCCGGAGCGCCGTGCCCCTTGGATAGCACAAAGCGATCCCGCTCCGGCCATGCCGGCCGGCCGGGATCCAGCCGCATTTCCTGAAAATAAAGACAGGTCAGGATATCTACCGCCGACAAAGAGCCGCCGGGATGACCGGAGCGCGACCGCCACACCATGTCCACAATATCCCGCCTGATTTGCCGGGCTATCGACGGCAACTCATCCGCCCGCGCCTGCCCCAGCCATTGCCTGCTTTCCGCCACAACACTCATTTTATACATCCTCCTGCTTATACATCCTACCGCTTATACATCCTATCGCTTACGCATCCTGTCGCTTACGCATCCTACCGCTTATACATCCTCCTGCTCCGCCGCCAGATTGGCGCCCGCCGCCCGAGCCTTCAGCCAAGCTTCCATAAAGCCGGTAATATCGCCGTCCATAGCCGCCTGGACATTACCTATCTCGTATTTTGTCCGGTGATCCTTGACCATACTGTAGGGGTGAAACACATATGACCGAATCTGGCTGCCCCAGGCGATATCCTGCTGGTCGCCCCGGAGATCGGCCACCGCCTGCTCCTGCTCCTGCCGCCTCAGATCCAGCAGCCTGGCCTTTAGTATCCGCTCCGCCGAGGCCCGATTAGAGATCTGGGAACGCTCGCTTTGGCATTGCACCACAATACCCGTGGGGATATGGGTGATCCGCACGGCGGAATCCGTCTTGTTGACGTGCTGGCCGCCGGCGCCGCCGCTGCGGTAAGTGTCGATTTTCAGATCGTCCGGGTTCAGCTGGATCACATTGTCCCCTTCCTCCAATTCCGGCAGGACATCCACCGCCGCGAAGGACGTATGCCGCCGGCCGGAGGCGTCAAAGGGGGAAATCCGCACTAGGCGGTGAATGCCTTTTTCCGCTTTCAGATAGCCGTATGCCTTCTCGCCCTTGATTTGCAGGGTCACGCTCTTGACACCCGCCTCGTCGCCCGGCAGATAGTCCAGGGTCTCCACCCCATAGCCCTGCCGCTCGCCCCAGCGTACATACATGCGCAAAAGCATTTCCGCCCAATCCTGGGACTCGGTGCCGCCGGCGCCGGGATGGAGTGACAAGATGGCGTTGCCGTTGTCATAAGCGTCGGCGAACAATACCTGAATCTCCAGCCTCTCCAGCTTTTGGCCCAGCTCTGTCAGCAAAGCCTCGCATTCCTCCAGGTAGGCCGGTTCTTCCTCGCTCAACTCATAGGCCGCCGCCGCGTCTTGCCAAGTACTGTCCAGCGCCCGCATTTCCTCGATCGTCTTTTTCAGGGGAGCCAATTTTTGGCTGATTTTCTGCGCCGCCGCCAAATCACTCCAAAAATCCGGGGCGCTCATTTGCTTTTCTAATTCGGTCGCCAGAGCCGTTTTGCCGGCCAGGTCAAAGTGACCTCCTGAAATCGGAGATTTTGTTGCCGACGTTTTCCAGTTCTCGGCGAATTTCCACGGACATACGCGTTCCTCCTTTATTATAGGCAAATTTATAGGCTATTTTATTATAACCCAAGCCACTAGTGGCACCCAAAACTTCTTATATAGTGTAGCACCAAATCAGCCGACAGGCAAATGCCCGCCGGCCGATTTTACCGGGATTTTGCCGGGATTCCCGGGAATCCCGCAAATGTTCACACAAATTTTGCTTTTCCAATGATATAATAACCGGTGATATAATAACCGGGGGAATGAGGTGAGCGCGGTGGATGGCAGGGAACGGAGAGCCAATCCCACTTGGGGCGATAAAAAGTATCTGAAATGGGACACCGAGATCGTCGGCGTAATTGGCAAGAACAATGCCGTCGCCTTCACCGCGCCGGAACTCAACGCGGTCGTATCCCTGTATACCCGTGGCCGGTCAAAGTGGACACCGGCAAAATTCAACGATTTTCTGGCTGAGCGGGTCGTCAGTCGTAACCGGCGGGACATTGAGCGCTTATTATTTCGCATGGGCCTGTCTCAATATGACGCGCCCCTCATCGCGGCGATCACCCGGGGCATTCACCCAAAGGATCTGCTTTGGATCGCGAACTCGAAAGAAGAACGCTTGGAAGACGCCATGACAGACGTATTCGCGTCGGTGTTCCTACAGCGGGTTGACCTCACCGGAGATAGCGTCGACACACCGGAAGGCTATAATATCAAAAGGTACGGTGTGTATGAGGGCAAATACGGTATCTATAAGCAGCGAATCAGCCCTCTAACCACCGACGCGGAGTCCGAAATCGCGGTATATCTTTTGGGGGAAAGGCTGGGCGTACCCGTCTGCCCCGCGGTCAGGGTCGATAAGGACACTGTGTTCTCCACTTTTCTCTATGATTTTTCCAAGGAGTATATAGTCCACTTTCGCCGCCTGTTCGACGGTGAGCGCTCGGACAACGAGTATCGCAACCTCATCGGTGTCCGGCCACAATACCGGGATGAAATCGCCCGCATGATTTTGCTTGACTTCATCACCCGGCAGGACGACCGCCATCTGTCCAACCTGGCGATCAAAATCGGCGACGGCGGGGAATCCTTTTACCCGCTCTACGACAACGGTCGCGGCCTGTTTTATGAGGACACCGAGGATATGGTAAAAGCGGCGGCAAACAATCCCGCCGAGTACGCCACAAGCTTTGGCTACGCTGGGACATACCTGGATTATGTCCGGGAGATCGCGGGGGAACGGGGCGGGCTGAACGGCCTAATCCGCCTTGACGCCGGCGAGGGCGATATCCGCGCTATTCTGACTGAGGCCGGATTCGCGGGTTATCGCTTTGCCGGCGCCCTGGAATGGATTCTGAAAACGATGGATATGGTACGGGCGCTGACCTGACGCGATTTTGACCTCAGGCGCCGCTCGACGCCTGAATTGTTACTTTAATTGTGTTTGAAGGAACCTTACGGCCACTATGTATTGCTATTGTCCGCACAGTTGGTTATAATAATAGCGGAGGTGTACGATGAGTAAAAGTACAAATTTATACGTCAGGATCGAGCCGGATTTGAAAGAAAACGCGGAAATAATTTTAACGCAACTTGGAATCCCTATGTCAAACGCGGTAGGCATGTTTTTGAAGCAGGTTGTGTTACGCCGCGGGATGCCGTTTGAGGTCACGCTCCCCACTTCGCGTACGCTTGATATATCCATGCTCACCGAGGATGAATTTCACGCTGAGCTTGAAAAAGGTTACGCGGATATCAAAAGGGGCAATACTCGGCCTGCCGGAGAGGCGCTTGCCTCATTGCGCGGTGAGTTTGGGATATGACATATGATGTAAAAATCGCGAATCAGGCCATGCTTGACATGAAATCGATTTACGAGTATATCGCCACCGCGCTGATGGAACCGGTAATCGCGGAAAAACAATATTCCCGAATCGAAAAGGCCGTGTATTCTTTGGATCAAATGCCGGAACGTTTCCGGCGTTATGAAAAAGAACCGTGGCGGAGTCGCGATCTTCGTGTCATGCCTGTGGATAATTACATTGTATTTTACATTGTGGACAATGAAAATGGGACAGTGACCGTTATCCGCGTTATGTATGGCAGAAAAGACACGGAAAAAGAACTGGTATGGGAGTGAGCGCAAAGAAGCGTTAAAAGACGCGTGGGCGATTGAAACCCAGAAACCCAGAGGGGAAAAAAGCCCGGCATGGCTTGGGGCCTTGCCGGGCTTGGTGTTTATAGCCGCGTTTTCTCTTCGGTTTTGGCCTCAGCGGGTCGCGCTGACAGAGCGGCTGGCCCCGTCCCAAGCCACGCTGTAGCCAAACGCCTCCAAAATCGCCCGACCGGGGAGATATACCCGGCCGGCGCGGTTCAGGGCCGGGGCGTCGATAGGCTCGCGCCGCTCTATCCCATCCTTGCCGACGACCCGGATGTAGCCCTGGCCCACAGTCGCGAGCGCCGTGACGCCGTTCTTGCTCAGGCTGGCGGTGCCGCTCGCCCGATCCCAGGCGATCTCGCCGCCCAGGGCGTTGCCGATATCCCGGATGCCCAGGTAAGTACGATCATTGTCAATGAAGGCGGGGGACTGGGCCTCCTTTGTCTCGCCTTTGGCCTGATACTCGGTATCCCCGACGGTGAGGCGGATGGCGGGGCTGTTGAAGAAGATCTCCAGCCCCGAGGCTCCGGGCAGGTCGGGGCGCTGTATCTCGACAGCGTAGCCCGGCCGAATCTCAATCTCGCTGACAGTCCCGTCGGCCCCAGCGTAAGTGATTTTGCCCGCCGGCCCACTCAGGGGCAGGCGAATAGCCCCATCGCCGATGACACTGCCCGCCGGGGCCGCGATGGCGGCGCCGCCGGAGAGGGCCACCTCGGCCTGGGCGGCGCCGCCGCCGGGGAGACCCGCCCCTACGGTGATAAGTCCTCTCGCGTCTATAACGGAGCCGCCGGGGAAGGTGGCGGAGACACCCTCGGCCAAGGCGCCTTTGGCCTCCTTGTCAGCCGGGATGGCGACATTGCCGTCCTTGTCAATGGTGGCGCCGGCCGGGACGGCGATTCTCGCCCCGTCCGCGGTCGCCACTGTGCCGCCGCCGGGCAGGGTACTGCCGCCGTCCGGATTTTTCACGGGCGGCTGGCCGGTCGGCGTGGTGACGGTGTTGCCGCCAGCGCCCACGCTGGCGGGAGCCGCGGGAGCAGCCGCCGCCCCGCCGCCACCGCCGCCCCCACCAGATAGTTCGCCGTCTCCTTGATACGCGCGTAGAATGTCGTCGCCGGGGACGAGGTGGTAAACCCGCCGAATACCGGGCTGTCCCGCCAACTCGCGTTGTCCTCTGAGTATTCCGCGCCCGGGATCGTGTCGATGGTGTAGGTGAAATACTCGCCGTCGCCGGTGTAAGCGCCGGTCACGGCCGCCGGGGCGGCTGGCCCCGCCGCCTTGGATATATCGACCGTGATATCGTCCGGCTGTGTCAGCTTATAGTTGACGCTTCTCGCGCCGGTCAGCGCGATATTTGTCGTGACGGGCTTGCCCGCGCCGGCGTTGGCGCTCTCTATAGAGCCGACGCCGAGCGTGAAGCCCACCGCCCCGTCGCCAGCCTGATCCTCTGGCAGGACGCCCAGTAGCTCTCCGCCGGACAGCGCGACATCGGTCGTCCCGTCATACGCGCGACTCTCCGCCGTGACGCCGGTGATTGTGATGATGGTGGGGTGAGCGCCGCCCAAATAGGGGTAACCGTCGTTCACGCTCGGGTCAATACTCCATATAGTGTCAAAATCCCAACCCAAACCATCGTATATGCTCTGTTGTCTCGCCTCGCTGTCCGAGATATACCCAGACGCGTCATCAATCGCATTGCCATTGATGTTGGGCAAAGAAAGATTGCCGGTTTTATTTAATAAACCGTCACTAGAACCCCCAATGAGATAGCTGGAAATGTTTGCGTGGTTATTCGTATTTGTCGCGTTAATAGAGGCTGCTAAAACGACACAGTTACTGATACTGTCTTCGGGATCCTCCCACTCTTGCGTAGACAATGACCTTCCCGCGATGCCGCCCGCATGCCATGATGAAAAAATCTCTCCCGTATTGTAGCAATTGCTTATGCTAGAATAGTCGAAAGAGTGTCCCGCTATACCGCCCGCCTTCGAGGAAGGATTGGTCACTATCGGGTTACCAGATGAGGATGATTGAATCTTGCCCGTATTGTAGCAGTCAGATATGCTGGAGTTAATTTGGTGGCCCACTATCCCGCCTACCGCCAGACGGCCATGAGACGAACTAGATGAGATATTTCCTGTATTATAGCAATTGCTTATACTGGAGCTCTCGGAAATGAAGCCGGCTATACCACCTGTAGTTAAAGAACTGTCAAAATCATAATTTTTTGAGCTAATATCAATGTCGGTTCCTTCCAACCCTACATTCTTTATGGCAGCGCCATTTACTTCTCCAAACAGGCCGTTACAATCATACCCCTCTCCCGAGATACGCAGGTTCCGCACGATATGTCCCTGCCCGTCAAATATCCCAGAAAATACATGATCCATGTCACTCCCTATCGGTACCCAGTCCTCGCCGCTTAAATCAATGTCCGCCGTCAGATGGTAATTGCCCGATAAGTTGTTCGCTATCGCCTCCAGACCCGCGCGATCGCTGATGGCTATTGAGTCCGCGATCGGCGCGCCGATGGGCGCGAGGAATTTGCCGTCCGCCCCATACCCCACCGCCAGCGCCGGAGCGCTGGCCGACGATAGCAGGCTGATTGTCAGCGCTAGGGCAAGCAGCAATGCCAGCCCTTTTCTCAGCGTATTTATCCGAACCGTGGTTGCCATAAATACTATCCCCTCTCTACATCTAATTTCCGCGTTTAGGCTCTGTGTTTTGGCGCGTATGTAAATCACGCGGCGATCTCGCTGTGCAAAAGAGTATACCCATCCGCACTCAGAACAAATGACAGAAAATAACACAAAGAAACCGCGAAATCATTAGCTTCGCGGTCAGGGGATCACACAGTGCGGATGGGTATACTACTCCGCACAACTTACACATGTTTTAAAATACGTTCTCGCCTCGTAAAACTTGGATGAGGCTTACCATTTAGCGCCATGTAATAAACAAAATCTAACAGGGCAATTATACAATGAGGCGCGGAAGAAACGCAAGTGTTTTTTTGTGTCAGATCTTCAGCCGGTCGGATCTTCAGGCCTCAGCAGCCTTCAGCCCTTCAGATCTTCTTTCCTCATTTTCGATATCTACATCTTGTATCGTTCGTTCAAGGGATGTATAATAAATTATTGCTGAAACCGTTCAGAAGGAGGCGCGTAATGGGCTTAGAGTCAAAGTTGATGACAACCAAAAAAGCCGCGGTACTATGGGGAATAACACCTCGTCGAGTTCAAGTTCTTTGCGATAAGGGGATGGTAAAAGGCGCTGTCAAAATGGATCGGACATGGATTATTCCTAAAGACACACTTAAACCCATGGATGGGCGAACAAAGGCGGCCAAAAAAATAAAAAACAGAGAGCATCGCGCGCAGGAAAGTGATCGAAAATATTATTAACTAAACAATGAAAGAGGATGTCTGATGAACCATATTAGCATAAATAGCATTAAGCTATATCATATTGTTCATATAGACAAGCTGCCTCCGATACTTAACTCTGGTAAATCGGGCAGACTAATTTGCGACAGCGAAGCGCAAAAGCAAGTCCCTTCAGGTACGACTATTGGCATGAATGTAATTAAAAAACGAAGAATGAATGAGCTTACCCTAAACTCGTATCCTGATTTGCATGTCGGTGACTGCGTCCCATTTTATTTTTGCCCGCGTTCAGTCATGCTTTATATGTTCCACCGTAAGAATCACCCTGACATAGAATATATGGGTGGGCAAGAGCCAATAGTCCATTTGGTATTCAATATGATGAATGTCATTGAATGGGCAAACCAAAAAGATCGTAGATGGGCATTTACAACATCTAATGCTGGATCGTTTTATTTTGATGACTATAGTAATCTTTGCGACATCGACAAACTGGATTGGGCCGCGATTAATACCCGGCAGTGGAATAATTGTAAAGAGGCGAAGCAGGCGGAATTTCTTGTTGAAAAGTCGTTGTCATGGAAGCTTGTAGACGAAATATCCGTATATTCTGACGAATATCATGATAAGGTTGAAAAAATATTGTACAATCAGAGGCATCGGCCACAAGTACGTCAGCCACAAATAACAGTAAAACCTGAATGGTATTATTGAATGAGGTAACAAATTATGATTAACTACAAAATTGGTGATTTATTCGACGATGATTCTGAGGCTATTGTCAATACTGTAAATTGTGTTGGCGTTATGGGACGCGGAATTGCTTTACAGTTCAAAAAGCGTTTCCCCGATAACTTCAAGGTATATGAAGCTAAATGCAAACTGGGGGAAATAATTCCCGGAAAGATGTTTGTATTTGAAATTAATAGCCTTATGAATCCAAAGTTTATTATTAATTTCCCTACCAAGCGCCATTGGCGCGGTGAAAGCCGCATTATAGACATTGAATCCGGCTTGGATGATTTAGTTAAAGTGCTTAAACAGTATAATATTAGATCTATCGCGATACCTCCTCTTGGCAGCGGCTTAGGAGGGCTTGATTGGAATCTTGTAAAAAATAAAATTGAATACGCGCTTATCAGCATAGAAGATGTTGATATAACTATATATGAACCAACTGGCGGGCCAAAAGCTGGAGATATGGCGCGAAACAAAAAGACTCCATCAATGACCCCTGGACGGGCCGCGCTTGTGGAATTGATTCATCGGTATCTTAATGGATTACTCGACCCATTTATCACTTTGTTAGAAATACATAAGCTCATGTATTTTTTACAGATTTCCGGCGAAGATCTTCGTTTATCGTATATAAAAGAAACACATGGTCCATACGCAAAGAATTTATCTCGTGTATTAAACGCGGTTGAGGGGCATATGTTGT
>JAISDE010000152.1 GCA_031265035.1 Peptococcaceae bacterium
ATCGCCATTGAGGAAAACAAGATGGACGCCTTTGAGCTGATGATCAAGCTGACGGAAAACGAGCCATTGATCGAGACGGTAATTTGCCGGGAAAAATATCCCCAGGGCTCAGAGAAACAGCTGATCAACGCCGTGACGGGCCGGGAGGTGCCACCCGGCGGGCTGCCGCTGGATGTGGGGGTTTTGGTCAATAACGTGGGGACCGCCGCCGCCGTGGCCGACGCGGTGGAGCTGAACCGGCCGCTGATCGACAGGGTTATTACCCTAAACGGCAACGCGGTGAAAAAGCCGACGAATTACCGAACCCGGATCGGGACCTTGTACAGCGATCTCCTGGAGGAAAATGGCGGCCTGAACGGCGATATGGTCAAGGTGATCTCCGGGGGACCGATGATGGGGTTCGCTGTGTATTCCACGGCTATCCCGGTGATGAAGGGCACCTCGGGGATTTTGGTGTTTAATGACGCCTCGCCCGTGCTGCAGCGGGAGACGGAGGGGCCTTGCGTCCGCTGCGCCCGCTGCGTGGACGCCTGTCCCATGCGCCTGGAGCCGACCACGCTGATGAAGGCGGCCAAAAGGCGGGATTGGGCCAAGGCCAAGGATTACGATATCACCAGTTGCATGGAGTGCGGCAGCTGCGGTTATGTCTGCCCCAGCCTGATTCCCCTTGTGCAATATATCCGGCTGGCCAAGCAGTATGTGTTGAGCAAGGACGGCAATGGCGCGGTCAATCCCTCCCTGATGTGATTGGGGTGGGACGTATCGCCGCGAATTTGATAAAAAGGATGGGCGGAATATGGAGAGTGTAATTAAGCCGTTGATTTTATCCTCATCGCCTCATTTTCACAGTCGCTACACTGTCGATCGGGCCATGCGGGAGGTGTTTCTCTCCTGCGCGCCGGCGGCCCTGGCGGCGGTTTGGTTTTTCGGCCCCCGGGCGCTGGCGGTGATGGCGGTGTCCATCGCTTTTGCCCTGGCGGCGGAGTACGTTTGCTGCCGGATCACGTCCCGGCCTCATACGCTCAGGGACGGCAGCGCCTGTGTCACGGGCATATTGCTGGCGTTTTGCCTGCCGCCGGCCGCGCCTTTGTGGGCGCCGGCCATCGGCGCCGTTTTCGCGGTGGTGATCGGCAAGCAGGTTTTTGGCGGGCTGGGGCAAAATATCTTTAATCCCGCCCATGTGGGCCGGGCGATCCTGCTGGCCTCTTTCCCCGTGCAGATGACGACCTGGACGGCGGCTCGGGGGATGGCGGTGGACGGCGTTACCAGCGCCACGCCTTTGGCGCTGCTGAAAGTTGGCGCCATGGATCAGCTGCCCTCGCTGGGCCAGATGTTTCTGGGGCAGATCGGCGGCTGTATAGGCGAGACCAGCGCCGTCGCCCTTTTGGTGGGCGGCGTGATCCTGATTCTGCGCAAGCATGTGGATTGGCGGATCCCGGTGTCTTATCTGGGCACGGTGGTGGTGCTGACCGGCATATACGGGATCGTGAAGGGTTATGGCGCCGCCTACCCGCTGTATCAGCTGTTCGCGGGCGGGCTGATGCTGGGCGCCTTTTTTATGGCGACGGATTGGGTGACCAGCCCGGTTACCCACCGGGGCCGCCTGATTTTTGGCCTGGGACTGGGCGCTTTGACCAGCCTGATTCGGATTTTCGGCGGCTTGGCGGAAGGCGTGTGTTACTCGATTTTATTGATGAATATTATGGCGCCTTTGATTGACCGGTACACTAGGGGTCGGATTTATGGCCGGGGAAGGGGTAAAGCTAATGGAGCATAAAGTCATCAAGCTGACAGTGTTTTTGCTGCTGGTAACCGGGATTTCCGGCCTGGCGATCGGCTATGTCAACGGGATTACCGCCCCGGCTATCGAGATACAGAAAGAGGAAAGCCTGCGGCAGGGGTATCGGGAGGTCTACCCGGACGGGGATGAGTACGCGATCCTGGACTATGACGGCAGTGACAGCGTCATCACCGGCCTAGTGGTGGCCAGGCGGGCCGGCGCCGACAGCGGGGCTATTTACACCGTCAGCCCCAAGGGTTACGGCGGGGCGGTGGAGCTGCTGGTAGGGTTTGACCTGGCGGCCAACCGGATCAGCGGCGTCAAGATCCTGACCCAAAGCGAGACGCCGGGCCTGGGCGCCAATTGCTCGCAGCCTTGGTTCGCCGATCGTTTCCTGGGCAAGAGCGCCGAGGGCGCTCTGGCGCTGGTCAAGACGGCGGCGCAGGGGGATAATCAGGTGCAGGCGATTACCGCCGCCACTGTCACGTCCACGGCGGTTGTTGACGGCGTCAACGCCGCCAGGGCGGATTTCGCCAGCCGTTATGGCGGCCGGTAGGAGGGAGGAAAGGTATGAATTTATTCGGTGAGTTGAAAAAAGGGATTTTGGCGGAAAACCCTTTGTTCGTGCAGGTTTTGGGCACTTGCCCTTCCTTGGCGGTGACCACCTCGGTCAACAACGCCCTGGGCATGGGCGCCGCTTTCACGGCGGTGCTGGTCTGCTCCAACGCGGCGATTTCCCTGCTGCGCAAGTATGTGCCCAATGATATACGCATTCCCAGCTATATCGTGGTAATCGCCTCTTTCGTGTCCATCGTGGAGATGATCATGAATGCCTTTACGCCGGCCTTATACTCCGCTTTGGGCATTTTTATCCCCCTGATCGTGGTCAATTGCGTGCTTTTGGGTCGGGCGGAAGCCTTCGCCGGCAAGAATCCGCCCCTGCCCTCCATTATGGACGGCATCGGCATGGGGATTGGCTATACCATCGCCATATTGCTGATTTCCTCAATTCGGGAAATTCTAGGCTCCGGCTCTTTTATGGGCATCACCCTTTTTGGGGCGAGTTTTCCGCCGGTGTTGGTCATGATTTTGCCGCCGGGAGCGTTCATTACCATGGGGTTTTTATTCGCGGCCGTGGGCTACAGCAAAAATCGGAAGCTCAAAACGAGAAAGGGCGAGGTGAAGTAAGATGGCTGAGATGTTCGCCCTGATTTTCGGCTCCATTTTTATTTCCAATATCGTGCTGGCCCAATTTTTAGGCATCTGCCCCTTTCTGGGGGTGTCGAAAAATATTGGCAACGCCGTCGGGATGGGGCTTTCCGTCATGTTCGTGATGATGCTTTCCTCCGCCCTGACCTGGCTGGTATATACGTTTTTGCTGGTGCCATTTCAGCTGGAGTATCTGAAAACCATCGCTTTTATCTTGACTATCGCCGCGTTGGTGCAGCTGCTGGAGATGTTTTTGAAGAAAAATGTGCAAGGCCTGTACAAGGCGATGGGGGTATACCTGCCTTTGATCACGACGAACTGCACTATTTTGGGTATCGCCCTAGTCAATATCCAGGAGGGTTTTGGCTTTTTTACGACAGTGGTCAACGCTTTCGCCAATTCCGCCGGCTTTTTGCTGGCGATGGTGCTGATGGCGGGTATCCGGGAGCGGCTGGAGGAAGCGGATCTGCCGCTGTCCATGCAGGGCTTGCCCATCGTGTTTTTCGTCGCCAGCTCCATGGCCTTGGCCTTTGTGGGGTTTACCGGCATGATCTGAGGGGATGTCGGTAAGGATGGGCATACGGGAGGATAAAGAAAGCGGAGGTATAGCCAATGATGTTGTACGCTGTGATAATTTTGGCTGTTTTGGGGGCGGGCTTTGGCGCGATTTTGGCCTTTGCCTCAAAAAAGCTGGCCGTGGAGACGGATGAGCGGATAGAGCAGATTATCGCCGTTTTGCCTGGCGCCAATTGCGGCGCCTGCGGCTATCCCGGCTGCGCCGGGCTGGCGGAGGCGATCGTCAACGCCGGCGCCCCCCTCAACGCCTGTGTCCCCGGCAAGGACAAGGCGGCCGCCGCGGTGGCCGCCATCATGGGCCAGGAGCCGGTGGAGGGGAAAATCCGGTCGGTGGCCCAATTGCATTGTAACGGGACATTTGACAACGCTAAGGCCAAATATGAGTATAAAGGCGTGATCGACTGCCATTTGGCGGTGACCCAATTCGGCGGGCCCAGCTATTGCAATTTTGGTTGCATCGGCCTGGGCTCCTGCGCGCGGGTCTGTCCCTTTGGGGCTATCTCTATCGGGCCGAATCGGCTGCCGGTGGTGGATACCGCCGCTTGCGTGGGCTGCGGCCTTTGCGCCAATCAGTGCCCCCAAAAGGTGCTGACGGTGGCGCCGATCAACAAGCGGGTGCATATTCGCTGCAACAATCGGGATAAGGGCAAAAGCGCCAGGGAGGTCTGCGGCGTCTCCTGTATCAGTTGCGGCCTGTGCGAGAAAACCTGTCCCACCGGCGCGATCACTATGATTAACGATCAGGCCGGCAGCATCTCCATGATCGATTATGAGAAATGCGTGGGCTGCGGCGCTTGCGTGGAGAAATGCCCCAGAAAATGCATTCACCTGGATCCGCCCATCGATCCGGAGATGGCGCCTTGCGAAAAGCCGGCGGTGATCGAGAGCGGCTGCCAAAACTGCCCGATTCAAGCCAACTGCGGCGTCAGGGAAGAAAACGCCTCTTAGGGAGAAGGCGCCTCTTGGGGAGAAGGCGCCTCTTGGGGTTTGGTAAATGGGTAGAGTTTTTCGTCATCAGCATCCTGACCACTTCTGTCAGGATGCTGATTTTGTTTTTCCTTCATGGTAAAAAGAAAGCGGGGATGGCCGCGGGATGGGAACGGGGGATGGGAAAAGCGATGGGAAAATCGGCGGCAATGGGGGCAAGAGGGCATTGAGAAATTTAGGCGATAGTGATAAAATAAATTAACTTGATCGTATGTAGTAAGGGCGGTTCGAAGGGGATAAAAGAATGCTTGGGATTACGCCACAAGGAAAACAGCGAGAGGTAATGGCCCTTCCCGCCCAAGGCCATATAATTGTTCTGGGCGCCGCCGGAAGCGGTAAGACTACTATAGCTTTGCTGCGCGCTTACCAACTCGCCAACCGCCCAGGAAGCGACAAGGTGTTGCTGGTCACGTTTAACGGAGCGTTGGTTGAATATATGAAAGGTATAAGCGATCAGAGCGCCGCTAAACTTCAAATTGAAAGCTACCATAAGTTCGCGCGAGGTTATTTGAGTAGCAGAGGCAAGACGCTAAGTAATGTAATACTGAACACTAACGGAAAGAATCATTTCATAGAGCAAGCGGTGGATAGCCTAAAACGGCAAAACCCGGCGGAGCCAACCCTTAAACGCCCCAAGGAGTTTTTTATTGAGGAAATAACTTTTATAGAAAAATTTGGGTTTGCCGACATTGCGTCATATTACGGCGCTGAACGTATTGGTCGCGGCGCGGCCAATATTAAACGTGAAAATCGCAAGTGGATTTTTGCGGCATACGAGAAATATGTTGAGCTGCGAGAGGCCGCTGGTCGAAAATATGACTGGGATGATTTAGCCCTCCATGCATATAATGAACTTCAAGATGACGCGACAACAAGGAGATATACCCACATCATTGTAGACGAGGGGCAAGACTTCTCACCGATGATGATTAAGTCGCTGATCAGCGCGGTCAAGGGAGGCGGCTCATTTACCTTTTTCGGCGATGTGGCGCAGCAAATCTATGGCAGTCGCCTGTCTTGGCGTGATTCTGGGATAAACGCGGAGAAAGTGTGGAGATTAGATGCTAATTACCGCAACCCTACGACCATAGTCGAGTTTGCCAAGGATATCACCAGGAGTTTATATTGGCGTAATGATAACGATATGGTTGAAGCGACAATGCAAATCGCGGAAGGGCCGAAACCGGTATTAATAGGGTTTTCGTGTAGACAACGCGAAATGGAATGGGTTGTTGAAACAGCGATAAAAAATGCCAGAGTCTCATCAACAGTAATTATTTGCAGAAAGAGGGCTGATATTAGCTTATTCATGCCTTTGCTTAATAATAAAGGTTGCCTGGCAACGGAAATTGATCGCAAGACCCCAGGTTATGCCCATGTCAAAACTGTTTACCTGTCAACATTCCATGCCACTAAAGGCTTGGAATTCGATAATGTGCTAGTTCCGTTTTTATCGTCGGATAAGTTTCCGGATCCTGACACGGTCGCTAACGCGATGTCTGAGGACGAGGCTTATTCCGACGAGATTAAGCTCTTGTATGTGGCGGTTACCCGCTCAAAATACGCGTTGTACATGACCTATAGCGATAGGCTGAGTCCGTTATTCCCCAGAGATTCAGACAACTATGACTTCAGCGAGGAGGAAGATATATGAGCGCCTACGATATATTGAAGGCTCGCGGCGTGTCTCGGCTTTGCCACTTTACTACATTGCGAAGCCTGACGCATATCCTCTCATCTGGCGACGGTGTTTTAGCGACCGGCTCAATTCGCTCTGATACAAAGAATGTAATTGATAAGGCGCGGTATGACGGCGAATTGGATTATGTGTGCTGTTCTGTAGAGTACCCAAACTCGTGGTTTCTTAAAAACGCTACGATAAATAACACGGATAAGGTTTTTCGGGACTGGCTGGTGTTGTATATCAATTTGGATATATTGAACCTGCGAGAAGCGAAATTCTGCCCCTGCAACGCCAGTATCGGTCGGGGAAGGCACATCACGGACGATGTCAACGCTTTATTTGCCGACCCGGTTTGTTGCAAGAAAAAGTTTTGCCGAGAGCCGAATATGCTTTCTTGCTGCCCAACTGACGGGCAAGCTGAGATCCTGATAAAAAGCAACATACCGAGAGATTGCGTTACTGGGATTGCCGTGGGCACCGAGGAAATCGGGCGACAAATATACTCGATTATAAAAACTTATTGTATAAGGCAAATCCCGCTTTATGCCGCTCCCGATGTATTAACCTCATCCTGGAGCGGTATGATTAGGAGCGGTCAAAAACCCAGCGAGACTAATCTTGTTTGGCCAGAGGAGGAATAAAAATGTCCGCTACGATACCAACTAAGATGGAAAAATGCAAAGGGGCGATGCTGGCCACCGCCATCGGCGACGCGCTGGGTTGGCCTAACGAGCTTAGAGCCAAAAATATGGTAAAAAACTCCAAGGCCAACGATTATTTCGTTGAGTGGACACGGCGCTGTGGGCGGCCCAACTGGCATTACGAAAAAATTTTACCCGGTGAATATAGCGATGATACTCAAATGACACTAGCCGTAGCAAGGAGCCTTATAGCGGGAAACTGGGAAGAAATCCTCACTAAAAAGGAACTCCCCTTCTGGCTCAAGTATGAGCGCGGCGGCGGTAAGGCTATATTGCGGGCCGCGAAATCCTGTGAGAAAGGCGCGCCGTTATGGAAAACCAATTATAGGAAAGATTACTTCAATGCCGGTGGCAATGGCGCTGTTATGCGTATTTTGCCTCATGTGATCGCCGCGGCGCGTACACCAGACATTACGGCCCTGATGACCAATGTGATAAAAGACGCCATTATAACCCACGGTCATCCGCGGGCCATTTTAGGCGCGGCCTGTTACGCTTTTGCCTTGGACTATCTTCTGAGGAAAGATACGGTATTGGGATATGGCGAGCTAGTGACAGCTGTCTTAGAGGGTCAAAAAGGCTGGGGGGATTTGCCCAATCCTGAGCAGTTCGGGGAATGGCTTGACGCGGCGGGCCAGCACCACGATTTTGAGTACACTCGCGAATGGGACAATGTTCGCGCGAACATGGTTCGACAGCTTGAGTATATAAAAGCCTCTTTGAAGAAGGGCCTGATGTTGGATGACGCGGGTGTGCTGACGCGGCTGGAATGTTTCACAAAAGTAAACGGGGCGGGCGACGTCGCTGTGTTAGCCGCCATATATCTTGCTTCCAGATATGCTAACAATCCTTCTATTGGCATAAAGGTGCCTGCCTTTTTGCCAGGAGCGGACACCGATACCATCGCCTCCATCACCGGAGGTCTGCTAGGTATGCTTTGTGGTGAAAACTGGATTCCGATAGGTTGGCGAGCAGTCCAAGATTACGAGTGCCTTGTTCGGATTACGGAATTACTGATCTCTGACAATAGCAAAGACGCGGCAAGAGCTTTTGTGGCTGGCGCTAAGGAACAGGAGAAGAATTGGGAATCTACGCCGATTGGCATGATGCGTTCTCTCGGCGCTATAACTGTTCAAAGCGGTAAACAAGAAATGATCAATATCACAAAATGGCAGTCTTTATTGGGACAAACGATGTACTTCAAAGAATATAAACTAAACAGCGATGAGCCGCGAAAGCCTGAAGGTAAGACGCAATTAAAAATATGGACATCGGCTAATGACGAGCGGTTGCCGGTGTCAGTTCAGCAAGAGCCAGCGCGAAAAATCGCTCTGCGAGCATCTGAGCGGACAAACCAAAAAGGAGACTTTCACGACTATTTAAAAAAAGGCTGAGGGTGCCAACAGGCAAGTGAAAAACTCGCGATAAAATGATGGCGACAACGCTTGAGTGCGTCGGTTCTGTTCGCGGTAGAGTTTGCTTGCGGAGGGATTGTTTAGAAAAAGATATTATTAAGAAAAAGAGACTATTGAATACAAGGCGTTATTGAGAATAAGATATTATTAAGCGAAAGGCATTATTAAGAATTAGAATGGAATAAAAATCGATGATGAGGCCCTGAAAGTGAGATGTGACAACGCTTCCAGGGCTTTTTATGGATGCTAAAAATCGACTTTACAATTCAATTTTTCTATAATATACTACACAACGCAGCTGTGATTCACGGAAATGTCAAAGGGTTAAATGAGGGGATAAGGGGGATCTGTTCTAAATGAGAATGAAAAAATCGACTTTTCAGCTATTGATTATTTTTATGCTGGTTTGGGGGTTGGCTTTGGCCGCCTGCGGGCAGCAGGGAGCTACCGCTCCCGCCGGCCAGCCGAGTTCCGGCGCTGGTACTGGTACTGACGCTGGGACAGGCACAGGGACAGCCCCGGGGACGGGCACGGGGGCAGACGATCAAGCGGCTTCTCAAGGGGACGCGCAGGCTGGCTCACAGACGGAGCCTGTCCTGCCAGTGGAGCCTGCCGGCGTCATCGTAGTTGACCAGGCCGGCCGGGAGGTCGCCATCGCGGGGGATGTGGAGCGAATCGTGAGCTGCTACTACATTTCGTCCTCCGCTTGCCTCGCTCTGGGCCTTGCCGACAAGCTGGTGGCCATAGAGTCAAGGGCGGCAGACCGGCCGATCTATCGTTTGGCCGCCCCTCGGCTGTTGGAGTTACCCAATGTTGGCTCAGCCAGGGAATTCAACATGGAAGCCTGTATTGAGGCGGATCCTGACCTTGTGATTCTGCCTCTGCGATCCCGGGACAGCGCGGAGACCATGGCCGGCATGGGTATTCCGGTGCTCCTGGTAAGCCCGGAGAGCCATGAGGAATTAGTTGAGATGATCACCTTGATTGGGGAGGCTACGGGTACCCAGGCCGCCGCCGCTAGGCTCATCGGTTATTACAATACCGAGCTGGCCGCCGTCGCCGCCCTTACCGCGGGGATCAGCGATAGGCCCAGTGTTTATATGGCCGGTAACAGCGCTTTCCTTTCCACCGCGCCCCGGGATATGTATCAGGCGTCGGTGATCCGCTCAGCCGGCGGTGTCAACGCCAGTGACGGCCTGGACGGCAACAACTGGGTGGATGTGTCCTATGAGCAATTGCTGGCGATGAATCCCGAGGTTATCATCATCCCCGCCGCGGCGTCCTATACCAGAGAGGA
>JAISDE010000180.1 GCA_031265035.1 Peptococcaceae bacterium
CCTACAACTCCAACGCTATTGAGGGGAATACCCTAACCCTTAGGGAAACAGCGTTGGTGTTGGAGGGCGTTACGATTGACAAGAAGCCTCTAAAAGACCATTTGGAAGCAGTAGGCCACATGTACGCCTTTCAATATGTTGGGCAACTTGTTACCAATAACGTAGCCATATCTGAAAAAGTTATTAAAGATATTCATTCGCTTGTGCTGATGGACAGACCCGATGATAAGGGCGTGTACCGTAGAATCCCTGTTACTATTATGGGCGCGTACCATGAGCCTCCACAGCCATATTTAGTGCCGGCGCGGATGGAGCGACTTGTCGCCGGACAAAAAGAAACAAAGTGCCATCCCATTGAGAATGCTGCTTTGTTCCATTTGAACTTTGAAGGTATCCATCCGTTCATCGACGGCAATGGACGCGCCGGCAGACTCCTTCTCAACCTCATGCTGATGCGGCAGGGATACCCACCGATTGATGTTAAATTCACGGATAGGAAGCGTTATTACTCCTGCTTTGACAGCTACTATAAGGATAAGACCGCCACGCCGATGGTGGAAATGGTAGCGGAATATTTGGAAGAACGGTTAGGGCGGTATCTGACAATTCTTAAATAGATACTTTGATATCCTTCACGCCAAACAAACGCGGCGCCATGTTCGGGCGCGACAGTGGCCCGGCGGCGCGACTTGCCAAAATGGCGGCGGCCTGTTACAATGACCTCTTGAAGGGCGTCTGAAACGCCGGTTAGAAAAGAGGAATTTTCGATGGAACAGGCAAAGATCCGCAACTTCTGCATTATCGCCCATATCGATCACGGCAAGTCCACGCTGGCCGATCGGATATTGGAATATACCGGCGCCCTGTCAGCCCGGGAAATGACCTCCAAGCAGGTGCTGGACCAGATGGATTTGGAAAAGGAGCGGGGCATCACCATCAAGCTGGCGGCGGTGCGGATGCTCTATACGGCGGCTGACGGGCAGGAATATTTGCTGCATTTGATCGATACGCCGGGCCATGTGGATTTTTCCTATGAGGTGTCCCGCAGCCTGGCGGCCTGCGAGGGGGCTTTGCTGGTGGTGGACGCCAGCCAGGGGATCGAGGCTCAGACCTTGGCCAATGTGTATTTGGCGCTGGAGCATGATTTGGAGATCATCCCGGTGATCAATAAAATTGATTTACCCAGCGCCGATCCGGAGGGCGTGATACGGGAGATCGAGGATGTGATTGGGCTGGATTGCTCTCAGGCGATTTTGGCCTCGGCGAAGGACGGCACCGGCGTGCCGGAGATTCTGGCGGCGATCATCGACCGGATACCCTGCCCCCGGGGGGACAGGGAGCGGCCTTTGCAGGCGCTGATTTTTGACTCCGCCTTTGACGCTTATCGGGGGGCGCTGTCTTATGTCCGGGTGGTAAATGGCCGGGTGGCCAAGGGGGATATCATTCAGATGATGTCCAGCGGCAAAAATTTTGAGGTAATTGAGACGGGTACCTTCGTGCCTTCCCTCAAGCAGGTGGATGGCCTGGAGGCGGGCATGGTGGGCTATGTGGCGGCCAGTGTCAAAAATGTCAAGGATACCAGGGTGGGCGATACCATTACCTCCGGGCGGGAGCCGGCGGCGGCGCCGCTGCCCGGCTATCGGGCCGCCACACCCATGGTGTTTTGCGGCCTTTACCCGGTGGAGGCCAATGATTATGACCGCCTGCGGGACGCCCTGGACAAGCTGCAGCTCAATGACGCCTCTTTGCTTTACGAGCCGGAAACCTCTGTCGCGTTGGGCTTCGGCTACCGCTGCGGTTTTTTGGGCCTGCTGCATATGGATATTGTGCATGAGCGGCTGGAGCGGGAATATGATTTGGGGTTGATTACCACCGCGCCCAGCGTGGTATACCAGATCGTTCAGACCAACGGCGATATTTTGTTGATTGACAATCCTACCAAGATCCCGCCGATCCAGAAAATCGACGAGATCCGGGAGCCTTTTGTCAGCGCCTCTATTATGGTGCCCTCCGATTATGTGGGCGCGGTGATGGAGCTGTGCCGGGATAAGCGGGGCGTTTTTGTCACGATGGAGTACATGACCGCTGTCAGAGTGCATTTGCATTATGATTTGCCCCTGGCGGAAATCATTTATGATTTTTTTGACGAGCTGAAATCCCGCACCAAGGGCTATGCCTCCCTGGATTATGAGATCAAGGAATACCGGGCTTCCGATCTGGTGAAGCTGGATATCCTGATCAATGGGGAGGCGGTGGACGCTTTGTCGATCATCGTGCATCGGGAAAAGGCGCAGACCAGGGGCCGCAAGCTGGTGGAGCGCCTGCGGAGCCTGATCCCCCGGCAGATGTTTGAGGTGCCGGTACAGGCGGCCATCGGCGCCAAGGTGATCGCGCGGGAATCGGTGAAGGCCTACCGGAAAAACGTGATTGATAAATGCTACGGCGGCGATATTACCCGAAAACGGAAGCTGCTGGAAAAGCAAAAAGAGGGCAAGAAGCGGATGAAGATGGTGGGTAGCGTGGAAATACCCCAGGAAGCTTTTATGGCGGTGCTGTCCCTGGACGGGAAATGAGCGGGGCAGAAGAAAAGCGGGTCGAGGCGGAGATAGCGGATGGGGAGAGAGAAAAGCGGGTCGAGGCGGAGATAAGGGGCAGGGAGAGAGAAAAGCGGGCCGGGGCGGAGATAGCGGGCGGCCCGGGGGAGATGGGGCTGTATATTCATATTCCTTTTTGCCGCTCCCGCTGCCATTATTGCGATTTCCCCTCCACCGCCGGCTTGCCCAGGGCCGAGCAGCTGCGCTACAAGGAGGCGCTGCTGTGGGAATGGGCGGCTTACCGGCGGCCCTGGCCGGCGCCTGTACGAACCCTTTATGTGGGCGGCGGCACGCCTACTTATTTGGCTGAGGATATCTTGACGGCGATTTTAACGGCTGTCCTGGCCGGCCTGGATGAGTTCTCGCCCCCGGGGGCTGGCGGGGCAAGCCGGGGGCTAGGAAGAGAGCGGCAAGATAAGCTCTCGCCTCTTGGGGCCGCCGGGCTGACGGAATTTACGGTAGAGGCCAACCCCGGCGCCGTCACGGCGGCGAAGCTGGCGTCCCTGCGCCGGCTGGGCTGCGACCGTTTGTCCCTGGGCGCCCAGAGCTTTGACGATCGCTATCTGGCCTGGCTGGGCCGGGGCCACCGGGCGGCGGATTTTTTCCAGGCCTGGCGGCTGGCCCGGGAGGCCGGCTTTGCCGCCCTGAATCTGGATCTTATCTATGGGTTGCCGGGGCAAAGCCCGGATCATTGGAAAAGAACCTTGCTGACGGCGTTGGGTTTGGCGCCGGAGCATATCTCGCTGTACCAGCTGAGTGTGGAGGCGGGCACGGTATTGGGCGCCAGGGCGGCGGCGGGGGAACAGTGCGGGGCGGCGGAGGAAGTTTGCCGCCAGCAATATCTGCTGGCTCATCAATCATTGACTGACGCCGGTTTTGTTCATTATGAGATCAGCAATTATGCCCGGCCGGGCAGCGAAAGCCGGCATAATACGCTGTATTGGCGCAACGGTTAGTATTTGGGCCTGGGCCTGGGGGCGGCCGGTTATCTGCCGGGCGGAACGCAGGGCGGGTTGGCGGGCTGGCCGCCGGACGCTGTGCCGGGCGAGTCGCCGGGCTGGCCGCCGGACGCTTTGCTGTGCGGATCGCCGGACGCTTTGCCAGGCGGATCGCCAGGCAGGCCGCCTGGCGGCCCATCCGACGCTGCTTTAGGGGCCGCCGGCCCTGGAGGCTGGCGTTACCGCAATACCGACAGTCTGGCGGATTATCTGGCCAGCCCGGAACGGGGTCGGCTGCCGGTGGCGGAGGCGGAGCCTATCGATCAGGACATCAGGCTGCGGGAAGAAATCATGCTGGCGCTGCGGTTGGCGGAGGGAATAGACAAAGAGCGGTTTTATCAGCGTTTTGGTTTTTGGCCGGAGGCGCGCTTCGCCGATGTTTTGCGCCGACACCGGCGGGCGGGGACGCTGACAGAGGATCGGCGCCGGATCAGGCCGACCCTGGAGGGGTGGCTGCAATACAATCTCCTGGCGGCGGATTTTTTCGCCTGACAGGTTTTAGCTGACGCAAGCCGCGCTGAATCAGGGCAAGTGGAAGGTTATTTTTGGCTCCGCCCCGGCCTGGCCCTTTGTGCCGTCGGTATCCAGGCGGCATAAGGCGCCTAAAGGGATGGAGGACATGGGATAGCAATGGCCGGATTTTATGTTGTCAACCACTGGCTTTTGGTAGCCGGTAAAGAAATCCCGCAACAGCTCATCCGCCATATAAGCGGGGTCGTCAGGGTTGCTCTGGCCGCTGAAATCCCCCGCGGCGACGCCCGCGGCCTGATCCAGCTTACCGCTGTATTTCAGCTGGTAAAGCATTCGGTCAATATGCGGGATCGATTCGTTCACATCCTCAAAAAAGAGGATTTTCCCCCGGGTATCAATCTCGTAAGGCGTGCCCAGCATAGAGCAAAGCAAGGAAAGATTGCCCCCCGCGATAATCCCCTCGGCCCGGCCGGGCCGCAGGGTTCTGAAAGGCTCCCCTTGGGGATTTTTCAACTCCAGACTGCCTGAGGCGCCCAAGGCCAGGGCCGCCTCAAAGGAGGCCCGCGTGAAATCGTCATAAGACTTCAGCATATTGGAATGGACCATAGGGCCGTGGAAGGTCACCATGCCCGCCTGCTGGTTCAAGAATACATTAAGATTGGTAACGTCGCTGTAGCCCACAAATATCTTGGGATTAGCCCGGATCAGGCGCAAATCCAGCTTATCCATGACCTGGGCGCTGCTGTAGCCTCCCTTCAGGCAAAAGATAGCCTTTACCTCCGGGTCGGCAAACATGGCGTTGATATCCGCCGCCCGGACAGCGGCGGGGCCTCCCTGATAACCATGAAGGGAGCTATAGATTCCGCGTCCCTCTTTAACCTTATATCCCTGGCTCTCCAAAAGAGATTTGCAGGCTTCAAGCCGCTCTGCCGGTACCGGGGAAGAAGGCGCGATCAGGCCCACGGCGTCGCCCATTTTTAATGCGTGCGGAAAGATCATAAAGCAAGTCTCCCTTCCAAGGCTAAGGACTTGTGAAGTATTCCTTTCTCAGTATAACCCCCAGCGGCGGATTTTGTACAGAGTGATTTAGCGGTAGCGAGGGCGGGCAGTTCGCCAGGCAAAAAAATTTGACTTTCTTTGACTTTTATGTCGTTACCCTATTGACAAGCTTTTTTTTAAGTGGTAAATTATTGTCAATGGGTTAGCACTCAAAAGCCAAGAGTGCTAACAGGAAACCGGGGGCGGCGGTTCGCGCGGGGAGCAGAGAGCGGCTGGGGGTGGTGTTTCGCTAGTAGTTGAGGGCGGGAGGCGCCGGCCGGAAAAGGGAAAGCGCGGCAAAACCGGCGGGTTTTTGGCGGGAGGCGCTTTATGCGAATGGAAGACAGAAAAAAGAAAGTGTTGGAAGCGATTATTTTAGATTATATAGCTACGGCGGAGCCGGTGGGTTCCCGGACGATTTCCAAAAAATACGATTTGGGGGTCAGCCCGGCTACTGTTCGCAACGAGATGGCTGATTTGGAGGAAATGGGCTTGATTGAGCAGCCCCACACCTCCGCCGGCCGGATCCCCTCGCAGATCGGCTATCGTTATTATGTGGATTACCTGATGGAAAAGGAGACGGTGACTGACGAGATCAAAAAATATATCCGGCTGAATTTGTTGGATCAGATTCGGGTGAAAGAGGATCTGATGAAAAACGCGGTGCGGCTGTTGTCCCAGATCAGCAATTATACGGCGCTGCTGATTCTGCCAGCCTATCACAAAAATGTGCTGACCCATATTCAGTTATTGCCGTTAGCGGAAAACAAGCTGGTTT
>JAISDE010000223.1 GCA_031265035.1 Peptococcaceae bacterium
GTTGAAGGCGAAAGCGGAAAGCGGTTTGTGGCACACCGACGTTGAGTTGTTCATTCTTTCCGCCTTGGGTGCCTTTCGCCGGTATTCATTCTGATTACCTACTATTTTTATCTACACCCGGCAGAGAGAGTTGGGTTGACTTCGCGGAGTATTCAAAGGACAATTAATACTCTTAAAAAGCGCGGGATAGTCGAGCGCGTCGGCCCCGCCAAGGGCGGGCATTGGGTAGTCAAAAAAACTATAGCCGCGCCAATTGACGAGATGGAGGAATAGGCGATGATATATGTAGACGCTGATCCTGTCGCCGAGGTTCGGCGCAACCGCGAGGCGCTGCTTGAGCGCTACGGGGGCATTGACGGTTTGCACAAGCATATGGACGAGGAACGGGCGGAACTGGAAAAGCGGGGATGGAAATTCGTGTCCGTCGAGGAGGTGCTGGCGCGCAAGCGCGCGGGCTCATCCCGACCAGCGAGCGGAATAGTTAGTAAAGAGAGCCGGCGGCGAGATTGAGTCTCGCCGCCGGCTCTCTTTATCGCCCGACGCTGGCGCGGCGGGCCGGCTGAGGCGGATCACATGAAAGGCTCTTTTCGCGCACGGGATGTAGGTTCCCAAGGAGCGTCCGAGTGTTTAGAATAGTATGTAAATACAGGTTGCCGGGGACTTTATCCGGGAGGCAGTTGGGACTAAGAAAGGAGAATGGGCATGAGGATGAGTAAAAGCGGGGGTACGGGAACGAGTACGGGTATGGGCAAAAGTATGGACACCAGAACGGACACCAGAACGGGCGCCAGGATGGGCGCCAGGACGGGCGGGAGAAAAGGGTTGGCCCTGGCGCTGGTTTTGGCGCTGACGCTGGGGGTATTTACGCTGGCGGCCTGCGGCGGCTCGGGATCGGGTTCGGGCACAGGCGCTGGCGCCGGGGCTGGCGCCGGGGCGGCGGCCGGGGGCGGCGGGACTTTGCGGGCGGCGGCTATTTTTGGCGGCGCCATCAATGACGGCAACTGGAACGAGACCCAATACAACGGGCTGAAAAACCTGGAGAGCCTGGGCTACGAGATCAAATACATGGAGAATCAGGGCGATACCGACGCCGCTCAGGCGGCCAGGGATTACGCCAACGAGGGATTTGACCTGGTGTATTTGACCACCAACAGCTATCAGGATCATTGCACCCCGGTGGCCGAGAGGTTCCCCGACACGATGTTTGTGCAGATCAACGGCACTTATCTGGCCGACAATTTTATCTCGGTGCGTATCGCCGATGAGCAGCAGGGCTTTTTGCAGGGCGCGATCGCGGCGCTGCTGACCAAGAGCGGCAACGTGGGCTTTGTGGGCGGCCAGGAGATCAACCCCATTAAATTGGGCTCGGCCGGGTTTCAACAGGGCGTGGATTATATAAACAAGACCTATGGCCTGTCAGTTACCGCGCATCGCATCAACACCGGCAATTTCACCGACGTGAACCAGGCGAAGGAAACGGCGATCTCCCTGATCGAGGCCGGTTGCGATGTGGTGACGCCCATGGCCAACGACGCCTCGGTGGGCGTGATGGAAGCCGCCGAGGAAAAGGGCGCCATGGCTATCGGCTGCGGCCTGGGGCAAGAGGCCGCGGCGCCTACCACCACTCAGGTGATCGTGGTGAAGGACGTGGCCGTAGCTTATGACGCCACCGGCGCGCTATTCGCCGAGGGCGAGTTGAAGCGGCCCGACGCGGTGGAGACTTTCGGCGCCAATTACGACGTGGTGTATATCACTGATTGGTTCACGGCCGCGGACGCGGAAGTCGAGGCCAGGGTAAACGAGACGCTGGAGCGGCTGCGGGCCGGCGAAATAGAGATCAGCGCGGCGCTGTGATCGCGCCAGTCGCCTAAAGACTCGGGAGGGGTTTCTTGTGGGCATCAATGTGAAGAAGGGGCTGCGGTCGGTGGGGTTCCCCCTGCTGTCGATACTGGTGGCCCTGTTTTTGGGGGGCATTATCCTGGCGTTGATGGGGTATGATGTGGGCGCCGCTTACGCCAGCCAGTTTAAAGGGGCTTTTGGCGACGCCAACGCCATCGGCGAGACGATGGTACAGATGGTGCCCCTGATATTTTGCGCCCTCAGCTACGCGGTGGCTTACCGCTGCGGCCTGATCAACCTGGGCGCCGAGGGTCAGCTGTATATCGGCGCTATCCTAGGCGCTTTGGTGGGGGCCAGGGTTCAGGGCTTGCCGCCGGCGGCGCATATCCTGCTGTGCCTTGTGGCCGGCTTTGTGGGCGGCGGGCTCATGGGCTGCCTGGTGGGGGCGCTGAAAACCCGGTTTGGCGCCTCCGAGTTGATCACCACGATAATGCTGAATTACATCGCCATGGAGTTTGTGGCCTGGTGCGTCAATAATGTGCCCTTTAAGGATCTCACCCCCGGGGCGGCGCCCCGTATGCCCGCCGTGCTGGCCAGCGCCAGGCTGCCGATCATTCTGCCGGGAACCCGGCTGCATTTGGGCATAGTTTTGGCCGTCGTCGGCATCGCGGGGTATTATTTCTTCATGTGGCGTACCACCAGGGGCTACGAGATGCGGGTCATCGGGATGAACCAAAACGCCGGCCGTTATTCCGGCATGAATATCCGGGCCAACAGCGTCCTGGCCATGACCATCGCGGGTGGGTACGCGGGCCTGGCCGGCGTGACGCAGATCATTGGCTTGCAGTTTTTTCTGACGGAGGGTTTTTCCAATAATTTTGGGTTTTCCGGCATCGCCGTGGCCCTTTTGGGCAGCTGCCATCCCGTCGGCATCGGGGTGTCCGCCATTTTATTCGGCGCGCTGAACGCCGGGGGCAACAAAATGCAGCTTTTGGCCAGCGTGCCCGCCGCTTCCATCTATATGATCCAGGGCATGATCATCCTGTTCGCCATATCCAGGGAGCTGTTCCTGTGGTTTGGGAAAGGCGGCGGTCGGGTGCTGGCGCTGGCGCGGCGGCCGGCCAAGGACGGAGGGGGGGCGTAAAACATGGAGTTCGTCACCAATTTTCTGACGGCGGATATCCGCACGGCGACGCCGCTGCTTTTGGCGGCGCTGGGCCTGGTGTTTAGCGAGCGGGCCGGTATTGTCAACATTGGCACCGAGGGGATCATGCTCATCGGCGCGCTTTTGGGCAGCGTGGGGGCGCATGTCTTCGCCGCGCCTTTTATGGGGGCGCTGTTCGCCGTCCTGGGCGGCGCCCTGGCGGGCTATGTCTTCGCTTTTTTCACCGTGACACTGCGGGGCAATCAAATTGTGGTGGGCACCGCCTTTAATATTTTCGCTCTGGGCCTGACCACCACGCTGAACCGCCTCCTGCTGGCCGGCGTGAAGTCCATACCCGGCTACCGAACCCTGGCTGTGCCGGGGCTGTCCCGGCTGCCGGCGCTGGGGCCCATCCTGTTTCGCTGGTCGCTGCCGGTATATCTGGCTTTCCTGCTGGCGCCTTTGTGCTGGTTCGCTCTGTACAAGACCAATACCGGGCTGAAAATCCGCGGGGTGGGCGAGCATCCCAAGGCCAGCGATACCTTGGGGATCAACGTGTTCCGCGTCCGATACGGGGTGCTGATTTTCGCCGGCATGATGGCGGGGCTGGCCGGCTCTTTCGTCTCCATGGGCCAGGCTTCCACCTTCATTGAGAATATGGTGGCGGGCAAGGGCTTTATGGCGGTGGCCGTATGCGTGTTTGGCAATTATTCCCCCCTCGGCGTTATGCTGGCGGCCTTGCTTTTTGGCGCCACGGACGCCTTGAAATACCGGCTGCTGCCGGTGGTGGGCGGCGGTTACTCCCAGTTTCTCAATATGCTGCCTTACGTCATCACCGTGCTGGCGCTGTGCGTCTTCGCCAAACGCAGCAACAAGCCCGCCGCCAGCGGCGTCGCTTATCGCAAAGAATAGGGGGGCGGGGTATGACGGAATGTATTTTGCGGATGAGACAGATTACCAAGCGCTTTGGCGAGGTGATAGCCAATAGCGAGGTGAATCTGGACGTGGAAAAGGGGGAGGCCCACGCCCTTTTGGGCGAGAATGGGGCGGGAAAGTCCACCTTGATGAATTGCCTTTACGGGATGTACGATTCCTATGAGGGCGAGATTTACTTTGACGGCAAGCTGGAGCGGGTCAGCGACCCGAAACGCGCTATCGCCCTGGGCATCGGCATGGTGCATCAGCATTTTATGCTCATACCGGTGCTTACCGTGGTGGAGAATGTGGTGCTGGGTCTCAAGGATAATAAGGAACTCCTGGATTTGCGGGGCGCCGCCGATAAGTTTGAGCGGCTGGGCAAAAAGTATAATATGGTTATTGATCCCTGGGCCAGGGTGGAGACACTGAGCGTGGGCCAGCAGCAGCGGGTGGAGATTTTGAAGGCGCTGTACAGGGACGCCAGGCTACTGATTTTGGACGAGCCTACGGCGGTGCTTACCCCCGGCGAGATCGAGGGGCTGTTTGAGATGATCGCCGCCCTGAAAAACGAGGGGCGCACCGTGATCTTTATCAGCCACAAACTCAATGAGATCATGCGGGTCTGCGATCGCTGCACGGTTTTGCGCCAGGGTCGGGTGGAGGCCACCGTGCGGGTGGACGAGGTGCGGGATCGGGAGCATTTGGCGGCCCTGATGGTGGGCCGGGAGGTGGAGCTGCAAACTGTGAAGGCGCCCTGCCAGCCCGGGGAGGAACGGCTGGTGGTGGAGCATCTGGCCGCGCTGAATGATTTGGGCCTGCCGGCCGTGCGGGATATGAGCTTCGCGATCCGGGGCGGGGAGATTTTGGGCATCTGCGGCGTGGACGGCAACGGCCAGAGCGAGATGGTGCAATGCCTCACCGGTTTGCGCCGGACTACCGGCGGCCGGATCCTTATCGGCGGCAAGGACGCCACCGGCTACAGCGTCCGGCAAATTTTGCGGGAGGGTTTGTCCCACATTCCGGAAGACCGGCATAAGTTTGGCATGATTGGCGCCATGAATATTGAGGAAAATTTTATTTTGGTGAGCTACAGGGAGGAGCTGTATTCCCGTAGGGGGCTGCTAAACTGGCGGTGGATTGGCAAGCATAGCGCCAGTTTGGTGGACAGCTATAATGTCAAGACGCCTACCGCCAAGGAGGAGGCCAAAAATCTTTCCGGCGGCAACCAGCAGAAGATGGTGGTGGCCAGGGAATTGGATCGGGGGCCTAAGCTGTTGATCGCCGTGCATCCCTCCAGGGGCCTGGATATTGGCGCCACCAAGTATATCCAGAGCCAGATCATCAAGCAGCGGGACAACGGCGCCGCCGTGATGATGGTGTCCACCGAGCTGGATGAGTTGATGGAGCTTTCCGACCGGATTTTGGTGATGTATGAGGGTGAAAATATGGGGGTGTTGACCCAGGGCGAGGCGACCCGGGAAAAGCTGGGCGCCCTGATGGCGGGCATCCGCGCCCGGCCCGGCGCGTAGTCGCGCAGTTCCTTAGGCGGCGGGAAGGGAAAAGGGGAAGATAAAGAAGGGGAAGATAAAGAAAGGGGAAGAAAGAAAAAAGAAAAGCGCCGAGAAAAAACCCTGCTTCTCATCAAAACAGGGTTTTTTTCTGGCGCTTTTTTCTCAGGCCCCGACCCTTCACCCTTCCGGGCATTTAGGACTCATCAGGGCCGGTCAGAGGCTTTAGACCGCTCGCTGTACCTTGCCGGAACGGAGACAGCGGGTGCAGACCCTGAGCCGCGTGGTTTGGCCGTCGACATTGGCCCGGACAGGCTGGAGATTGGGCTTCCATACCTTTTTAGTCCGGATATGGGAATGGCTGACCTTCATGCCAACCGATTTACCTTTGCCGCAGATATCACATTGGAAAGACATATGTCCACCTCCTTCAGGCGCGCTTCCGTGTAATCTTAGCAAAAAGCGGGGAAAAACGCAAGAGGAATTTTTCAACTATTTTCAAAAGCGCGTTGCTATTGTAGGCTCAATCGCTTATGATGATAGGGTAGTTATGTTCAAACAGAACATCCAGATAGACATCGACGACGGAGTAAAGAAGAACTACGAGATTTTCGCCGACATCGTAGCGAAGATATAGGCGGAGTGAGAATATGAAAATAAGAGAGACGATTGAGGAATTATTACAGGCCAAAGAGGGCGAATCATATCAGTTCAAAGAGGCAAAGAACAGGTTTGACTTTGCGGATGCCTGCAAGTGTTGTTGCGCTCTGTCCAATCTTGGTGGCGGCAAGTTGGTGTTTGGCATCAGCGACAGGCGCCCCCGTAAAGTTGTTGGCAGCAACGCCTTTGAGCAGCCAGAACGTACAAGGCTCGGATTCATTGAGCGGCTTCATGTGATGGTAGACTTTGAGCTTTATGACCCAGATGGGGACAGGGTTCTCGTCTTCGATGTAGCTGGCCGTCCGGCGGGCTTGCCCATCCAATACGAGGGCATCGCTTGGTGGTATGAGGGCGATAAGCTCACTAAGATGTCGGAGGAGACGAGGCGGGCGATATACGCGGAGACAGGCCACGACTTTTCATCCGACTTATGCGCCGCGGCGACGATGGATGACATAAACACCGAAGCGGTGGAGGGGTTCCGCTCCAAGTGGATTAAGAGGATAAAGCCTTACACTGACAAGACAGGCCTACTGAGCAGGCTTGAAAGCATAGATGTTGAGCAACTGCTACGCGACATCGGAGCGATCACTGATGGTGGCATCACCTATGCCGCGCTGGTTCTGTTCGGTACAGCGGCGGCTTTGAACCGCTACCTTGCCCAATCAGAGGTTATATTCGAGTACAGGCCATCGAGCAGGCCCGGCCCCGCGGCGGCGAGGGAGGAGTTCCGCGTGGGATTCTTCTCTTTTTTCGACAAGCTGTGGGAACTCGTGAACCTGCGCAACGACAAGCTGCACTATCAGGACGGGTTCTTTGTATTCGACATTCCCGCCTACAATGAGCGGGTAGTGCGCGAAGCGATCCTGAACGCTGTCAGCCACCGCGATTACCAGTTGAGTGGCAGCGTATTCGTCAAACAGTACCGCGACCGTTTGGAGATTGACAGCCCCGGCGGATTCCCACACGGCATCACCCGCGAGAACATTATGTTCCGACAAGCCCCGCGTAACCGTCTTATCGCGGAGATACTGGCACGTTGCGGCTTGGTGGAACGTGCCGGACAGGGTATGGATTTGATTTACGAACTTTGCATCAGGGAGGCAAAGGAACTGCCGGACTTCCTTGATTCGGATGAGTACATTGTGCGCATCAGGCTCGAAGGAAGCAAGATTGACGAGAAGATGCTGGCTCTTTTCAGGAGCATCGGCGAAAGCGTCACCGACCAACTCTCGACAGAGGAACTGCTGATAATCTATTCGCTCTACCACGGGCAAAAGGTCGATGCCAACTTGACGCGGTACATCCCAAGGCTGCTTGAATTGGGGATAGTCAAGCAGGACGCGCATGGCGGCTATGGTTTGAATGGTGTTTCATTAGCCAGCATTGATGAAACGAGAATGAAACAAAAAATGAAACAAGAGAACAAAAATGAAACGAGTTTGAACGAAGATTGGAACGCCGCGTTAAACAAGGCCGAACTGAAAAAAGTCCTTCCGCTGCTCGAATTTCTGAAAAAACAGGGCGACGCGTCGCCCAATGAGCTGCTCGAAGCCCTTGGAAAATCCAAGACCACTATTTGGCGTTACCTGAACTTGCTTTGTGAGCGCGGCATAATCGCGTCAACAGGTAATACCAGCTCCGTGACATACCACCTTATTAACACGCGACGCTCTACAGTCCCACAATAGTAACGGTCTTCCCTCGCGCCGTTTACTCTATGGCTGGTGTCCGTATGTCCGGTACAATGGCAATAGTATACCCCAAAGGCTGTAGCACTCTGAAAAGCGTGTCTATTTGCGGCGTTGCCCGCATACGTTCAAGACGGGCTATAGCCGGTTGTTTCAAGCCAGACATCTCGGCAAGCTTTTTTTGTGAAATGCCTTTTTGCTCCCGCGCCTCAATGAGTTTTCCTACAAGGTCTATTTTAAGTTGTATTTCGCTCTTTTCGGATTGTGTGAGGTTGGACGTTTCCCAAAGATCATCAAATGTTGTAAACGTATCGCCTTTAATGTTCATACTCATATTATTCACCATATCTTTCTAAAAAGTCTTTTAGGTTTCGCTCTGCCCGCTCAATCTCTCGCGGCGGGGTTTTTCGCGATTTCTTGACGAAGTAAGAAAGAAGCACAAATATGTTATCTTTCCAATAAGCAAAGAAAATTCTGTCACTGGTCGGTCTAAGCTCCCATAGCTCCGTATTCTTGATGTGCTTCATGGCTGGCTCTCCAGCGGCTACACCGTAAGCTTGAAGCTGTCCTATATATTCCATAATCTTCTTGTAGCGTATTCTCGCGTCTTTGCTCATTGCCATTTTGGCGTTAAGCTCTTGGATATAATCGACTATCTCGTTATTTCCGACGCGGTCTTTTTAGGTGATTACCTTGTACAATCTTCTTCCCTCCCGTCAATACACAGTATAACAAATTTGTTATGCTGCGTCAATAACGAATTTGTTATACTATAAATTTATTTTTACTCCCGCGTCCGTTAGAGCGCTTCTGAGATGGCAACACAAATATCTTGACACCCGATGCTGGATGCTATATAATTGTGATATAGCATTATTAGCATATGAATTTACTATGTTTTGCGCTGAAAGAAGGGGTCGCGCATAGTCGCGTATGAAAAATTTTAGCAGGCACCTGATCAAAAAAGTGGGTATAATGCTCCTGACCTTGTGGCTGATTATTACCTGTACTTTTTTTCTCATTCACTCTTTGCCTGGTTCCCCCTACGTCAATCAGGAGAAACTGACGCCCGCGCAGCTGGAGATATTAAACCGGCAAGCGGGGCTGGACAAGCCTCTGCCGGAGCAATACCTGATTTATTTTAAGAATTTAGCCCGGGGCGATTTTGGCACCTCGTTCCAATTCAAAAATCAGCCCGTGACAAAGCTGCTGCTTAACAGGGTCGGGCCATCTGTTCAGCTGGGTTTTCAGGCCATACTGACAGGCACCGTAATGGGTGTGATTTTGGGCATGATCTCGGCGATGAGACAAAATACGTGGGTGGACAGCATTGTTACAATCATCGCTATATTGGGCAGATCAATACCAAATTTTGTGTTCGCGGTGATTTTGCAGTACCTGTTCGCTGTCAAGCTAAGCATATTCCCTATCGCTTTGTGGGGGAAATTCTCCTACACTATTTTGCCTACCATCACTTTGGCGATGGCGCCTATGGCTAATTCCGCCAGATTCATCCGTACCGAGATGGTTGAGGTGTTGAATAGCGATTACATAGAGTTGGCGCGATCAAAGGGGCTGAGCCATTGGCAGATCGCCTGCCGCCACGGGTTGCGCAACAGCCTTATTCCGCTGATCACCTTGTTGGGTCCTATGGCGGTAAGCCTGATGACCGGTTCCCTGGTGGTGGAGAATATTTACGCCGTGCCGGGGATTGGCGAGCAGTTTGTGAAATCGATCATAACCAACGATTATCCCACTATAATGGCGATCACTATTTTGTACTCGGCGATGCTGATTATTATTCTCTTTGTCGTCGATTTGCTCTATGGGCTGGTCGACCCCAGGATTCGCGTTACCGGAGGCGAGAGGCTTGCTGCCTGAAGAATTTGAGTTGTTGGATTTACCCCCTAATGCCTTTGAGCCCTTGGAGATTTCCGGCGCTGGCGCCGACGGCGGGGCCGGCGCCGGGGATAGCGCCGGGGCCCCGTCGTTGAGTTTTTTTCAGGACGCGTGGCGGCGGCTCAAAAAAAACAAGGGGGCGGTTTTGTCTTTATTTATTTTGGCTCTGATCGCCTTGCTCTCTTTTGGCGCTGTTTTTATTTCGCCTGGGGATCCCAACAAGCAAAATCTGGCTTATGTCAATTTGCCGCCCAAAATCCCCGGCGTCACAATCAACGGTTTCAACGGCGCCGCTATTGTGGCCGGGGAGCGGGTGGATAAATACGTGTTGGGTAATATCCCGCCCGATGTTTATTTCTATTTGGGCACAGATGGCCTGGGGCGGGATATGCTCTCAAGGCTACTGATGGGCACCCGTATGTCCCTTATTATAGCCATTATCGCGGCGGCGCTGGATTTGGGTATCGGCGTGGCTTATGGCATGGTTTCCGCCGCGGCCGGCGGGCGGGTCGACGGATTTATGCAGCGGGCGCTGGAAATACTGTCCGGTATTCCCACCCTGGCGGTGATGATTTTGATGCTGACCATTTTTGAGCCGGGCATAGTCTCTATTGTCCTGGCCATGATTATTACCGGTTGGGTCAACATGGCCCGGGTGGTAAGGGCGCAAACCCTCAAGCTGCAAGAGCGGGAGTTTGTCCTCGCCGCCGCCGCGCTGGGCGCCTCCAAGGCGAAAATAGCGCTTACCCATATTCTCCCTAATATTTCCGGCGTTATTATTGTGCAAATGATGTTCAGCATTCCTACCGCTATATTTTTTGAGGCTTTCCTGAGTTTTATCGGCTTGGGCCTGAAGGTGCCCATGGCGTCTTTGGGGACGTTGCTGAGTGACGGCTACAAAACCTTTCGCTTTTTGCCGCATCTGATGTGGGCGCCGGCCATCGTGCTTTCCGTTATAATGATTTGTTTCAACTTGTTGGCGGATGGCGTCAGGGACGCGTTTGACCCGAAAATGAAAAAGTGATGAAGTGAAAAGTGATGAAATGTGATGAAGTGAAAAGATGAAAAGTGATGAAGTGAAAAAGTGATGAAGTGATGAAAAGATGAAAAGATGAAAAGATGAAATAATGACAATGAAGAAATAATGATAATGATGAAAAAATGATGAAATGAAGCGGTGGAAGTATGAGCGGTTTATTGACAATAGAAAATCTTGATATCTCCTTCTCCGTTTTCGCGGGGGAGGTCAAAGCCGTCAGGGGTGTCAGCTTCCGGTTGGACAAAGGAGAGACCTTGGCTATTGTCGGGGAGTCCGGCTCCGGCAAATCCGTAACCGTTAAATCGATTATGCGCCTGCTGCCCAATAACGCCAAAATAAACAGCGGGTCTATCCTGCTCGACGGGGAGGATTTGCTCCGGCAAAACGAGCGGGAAACCCTCAAGGTTCGCGGGCAGCGGATCGGCATGATCTTTCAGGATCCCATGACCGCCTTGGATCCGACTATGAATATCGGGGATCAGGTCATGGAGTCGCTGTTGCTGCATAAGAGGATATCCCGGCGCGAGGCGGGGAAAAAGGCGTTGGAATTGCTTGAGTTGGTTGGAATCACAACCGCCGGCAAACGTATGAGGCATTTTCCCCATCAGTTTTCCGGCGGTCAGCGGCAAAGGATAGTTATCGCTATAGCGCTGATCTGCTCACCCGAGATCATCATAGCCGACGAGCCTACAACCGCCCTGGATGTCACGGTGCAGGCCCAGATTTTAGAGCTTTTAAAAGAAATTCAAAAACAGCTGGCGACCGCCGTTATCTTTATAACCCATGATTTGGGGGTGGTGGCCAATATCGCCGATCGGGTAGCGGTGATGTACGCGGGCAAAATCGTCGAGATCGGCAAGGTGGACGAGATCCTTCTCAATTCGCGGCATCCGTATACCTGGGGATTGTTGAGCGCCATGCCCAGCCATAACGCGGATGAGAAAAGGATCTACACCATCCCCGGGACGCCGCCGGATATGTTGTGTCCCCCTCAAGGCGACGCGTTTTATCCCAGAAACAAATACGCCTTAAAAATTGATACTCTGCGAATGCCCCCTTTTTTTCAGGTGTCGCCAACCCATCAGGCGGCGACGTGGTTGCTGGCGCCCGGCGCGCCTGAGGTAACCCCTCCCGCCGAGATTATCGCGGGGCGAGAGCTGTTCAGGGAGAGAGCCAGGAATGCCAGATGAGGAAGGTGACGGGGGTACCAGCCTGAGGAAGGTGAATGGTGAGGAAGGTGAATGGTGGAGAAGGTGACGGATATGGAGAGCGCCGCTGAGCGTACGCGAAAAAAAATATTGGAGGTAAGGCGTCTGAGGAAAACCTTCAACGCCGGGAAAAGCAATGAGTTGACCGCTGTGGACGATATAAGCTTTCACGTCTACGAGGGGGAGACCTTTGGGCTGGTGGGTGAGTCCGGCTGCGGCAAATCCACCGTGGGGAGAATTATCCTCCGTTTGTATGCTCCCACGTCTGGCGATGTCTTTTTTGCCGGGGAAAATGTCGGCCAAATCAAAGATAAAGCGAATTTATCCAGTTTTCGCCGGCGCGCCCAAATAATTTTTCAGGATCCTTACGCCTCCCTTGATCCCAGAATGAAGGTCAAGGACATTATTGCCGAAGGGATCAAGCTGCACAGCCTCGCCCAAACGAAGGCTGAAATGGACAGCCGGGTAAACGAGTTATTGGCGCTGGTGGGCTTAAACGTCAGTCACGCCAACCGTTATCCCCATGAGTTTTCCGGCGGGCAGCGCCAAAGGATTGGCATTGCCAGGGCCTTGGCCGTGCGGCCGGAGTTCATCGTCTGCGACGAGCCTATATCGGCGTTGGACGTATCGATTCAGGCGCAGGTGGTCAATTTGCTGCAAGAACTACAGGAGGAGCGCAAGCTGACCTATCTCTTTATCGCCCACGACCTGTCTATGGTCAAGCGGCTCAGCGACCGAATTGGCGTGATGTACAAGGGAAAATTGGTGGAGGTCGGAGCGGGCGACGAGATATATTATTACGGGGCGCATCCCTACACGGAGAGCTTGCTGTCCGCTATTCCGTCGGCTGACCCCGATTACGGCAAAACTCACCGGCGGGTAATTTACCGGCCCGAGCGGGATATCAAAAGCGAGGCTCTGGCGCTGAGGCAAATCTCGGGAGATCACTATGTATATTGCGGGGAGGGTGATGTAGGATATTATCGGGAGAAAATTGAGTTGAAAAAAGGCGCGGCCAAGAAAACGCTTGACCGCGAGAATATATAAAAGGTACAAATATCATACAAAAAGATGTGCGATTACGAAAAATACGCAATTGCGAAGGAGAGGAAAAAATGAAATCGCGACAATCATCACTGACAATCGGCCTTGTGCTCATCCTGTCTCTTGGACTGCTTCTGGCGGCGTGCGGCGGCTCCCAAGCGAATAACGGGTCGCCAGAGGTGTCCCAGCCTTCTCCCGGCGGAACGCCATCCTCAAGCGCCCCGCAAGCCCCGGCGACTGTCCCGGACGCCTCTGGCGAGTCCTCAAATGATCTTGCCGCCGCGCAGGAAATTACCATCGCCCTGTCCCAGGAGCTGAATTCGATCGATCCGATCGTGGCGGTGGACAGCAACAGCTCAAGCGCTCAAAATAATATTTACGAGGGGCTGTATCGCCTGGACGCTCAGGCCCGGCCGATACCGGCGGGCGCTAAGGCGCTGCCTGAGATCAGCGCGGACGGTCTCACCTACACTATTCAGCTGAACGAGAACGCGCGCTGGTCAAACGGGGCGGCGCTAACCGCCGACGATTATATTTACGCGTGGAGCAGAGCGATCGCGGCCGATAACGCGGCGGAGAATCAACAGTTTTTCACCTATGTCAAAAACGCCGACAAAATTATCAGCGGCGAGCTGGATATCTCCGAGTTGGGCGTACGAAAAATTGACGACTATACCTTGGAGATTGCTATGGAGAAGCCGGCGACCTATTTTACCTCCGTATTGGTCAGCACGCCATTTTTCCCGCTGAGTCCCGGGTATGTGGAGTCCCAGGGAGCGGCCTTTGGATCGGACAGTGACCACGCTATTTACAATGGGCCATTCATCCTGACGGAGTTCTCCGGGCCAGGCATCGGGGCGGACTGGGTTTATGTGAAAAATGATACCTATTGGGATAAGGATAACGTCATTTTGGAAAAAATTAATATCAAAGTGGTTAAGGAAACGGGGACGGCCGTGAATTTGTTCAGCGTCGGCGAGGTGGATCAAATCGGCATCGCGGGCGAGTACGCGCAGAATGAGATAAACAATCCGGCGTTTGTATCCGCGAACGCGTCGACCCTGGCCTTTTTGGGCTACAATCATACCAGCGAGCTTTTTAAGAACAAGGACGCCAGAGAAGCTATATCGCTTTTGATCGACAGAGGCGCCGTGGCCACCAATTTGCTGGGCGACGGCTCCGCCGCGGCTACGGGGATCACTCCTTACAATTTGCAGGCGCACCCGGTGACCGGCGAGGATTTCGCCCGGACATTGGGGGATTATGTCTATACGGATGTTGAGCGCGCCAAAGAGTTGTGGGAGCGGGCCAGAGGGGACTTGGGCATAACGACGGTCGCGCTGGATATTATTTCTTTTGACTCGGACAGGATGAAGACGGTCGGGGCGTATTTGCAGGGCCTCCTTGAGGAAAATTTGACCGGCGTATCCGTTAATCTCAATATAACCCCGGTATCGGTGTTTATGGAAAACGCGAAGAAACAAGATTTCTCCCTTTATTTGGTCACTTGGGGCCCGGATTTTTCCGACGCCACCAGCTTGCTGGAATTGTTTGAGTCCGCCAGCGGCAACAATTGGGGCCTGTATTCCAACCCCGATTACGACGCGGCGTTGAGAGCCGCCAATAATGAGTTGGCGATTGACGCGGTGGGGCGTTGGGATAAATTACAGGAGGCGGAAAGAATTATCTTGACGGATTTTGGCGTCTCGCCGATATTTTTCCAAAGCACCGCGCTTTTACGTAATGTTAAGCTTAAAGATATAATTTATCATACCACTTACCCCATCTATGATTATAAAAGCGCCTATCTGGTTAATTAGCTGAGGTTGATTAGTTAGCTGAGGTTGATTAGTTAGCGAGCGGCTGATTAGTTAGCGAGCGCCTGGTTGGCTGATTAGCGGCCGAAATGACAAAAGCGAAATGAAAAAAAGCGAAATGAAAAGAGCGCCGGACATTTCTCAAAGAGATGCCGGCGCTTTCGCGCGCCTGATTGTCGCGAGCGCGAACCTGGATCAGAAAATCGGATCAGAAAAACCGGATCAGAAAAACCGGATCAGAAACTGGATCAGAAACTGGATCGGAAAATCGAAAAAAATCGGGTTTTGGGCTTGACGAGTCCATATTTAGTTGGTAATATAGGTACACGCACACAAATTGTAGTAGTTGGCGGCCCATGTAGGCTCAAATTATTTTCAGACGGTTCCTAAAGGAGGGAGAAATTTTGCTGTGCCCATATTGCGGCTACGACGACTCCAAGGTTTTGGAGACTAGGGACAGCGAGGATGGCGGCGCGATCCGGCGGCGGCGGGAGTGTATTTCCTGTCAGCAACGCTTTACGACTTTTGAGCGGTTGGAGGAAGTCTTGCTTTGGGTGATCAAGAAGGACGGCAGCAGGCAGCGGTTTGACGCCAGAAAGATCTTAAATGGTATGCTGCGGGCCTGCGAGAAGCGGCCGGTTTCCTATGAGACACTGGAGAAGACCGCCGGGGAGATTGAGCGGGAATTGCGTCAGACGGCGGGCGCCAGGGAGTTCCCGACCTTGCTGATTGGCGGGAAGGTGATGGAGCGGCTCAAGGCTATTGATGAGGTCGCTTATGTGCGTTTCGCCAGCGTTTACCGGGAATTTAAGGACATCAACACTTTTTTGCGGGAGATTCAGGATTTGCTGACCAGGGAGCATAAAAACAAACAGGAGGAAGAAGCATGATTACCCAAATTCGCAAGAGGGACGATCGGGTGGTGCCCTTTAATGAGACCAAGATTACCAACGCTATCTTCAAGGCGGCCCAGTCCGTGGGCGGCGAGGATCGGCAGACGGCCATGGAGATCACGCTGGACGTGATCAAGGAGATGAAGACTTATCCGGCGGATCATATTTTCACGGTGGAGGAAATTCAGGATACGGTGGAGAAAATCCTGATTGAGCAGGGGCACGCCCGCACCGCCAAGGCGTACATTCTTTATCGGGAAAAGCGCTCCATGGTCCGGGAGGGCCGGACGGAACTGATGGACGCGGTGGCGGAGATCTTGAAGGAGACGAACCGGGACAACGCCAATGTGGGCAATTCCCCTTCGGCAAAGGTGCTGCAGATCTCGGAGGCGGCCTCCAAAAATTATTACCTGAAGCGGGTGTTGCCGCCGGAATTCGCCTTGGCCCATCAGGAGGGGGATTTTTATATTCACGATTTGTCCTGGTACGGCAAGACCTTTACCTGTTTGCAAATCCCCCTGGATCGGATGCTGCGGGAGGGTTTCAACAATGGCCACGGCTATATCCGCCCGCCCAAGGGGATCAAGACCGCGGCGGCCCTGGCGGCCATCGTGCTGCAAAGCAATCAAAACGATATGCACGGCGGCCAGTCTTTCGCTTATTTTGACCGGGATATGGGTGAGTACGTCGAGCTGGAGTTTCTGCGGCAGCAAAAGATCCTGCGGGAGGAGTTGGCGGAGCTGGGCCTCGCGACTGAGGACGCGCGGCTCAACAAGGTGGCGCTGGCTCGGACGGAGGATGAGACGTATCAGGCGATGGAGGGGTTTATTTATAACCTCAACACGATGCACAGCCGGGCCGGCGCTCAGGTGCCTTTTTCCAGCATCAATTTTGGCACGGATACTTCCTGGAAGGGCCGCATGATCACGGAGAAGTTTCTGCTGGCTTACGAGAAGGGCCTGGGCAAGGGGGAGACGCCTTTGTTTCCCAACGCCTGCTTTAAGATCAAGGTGGGGGTCAATTATGAGCCGGAGGATCCCAATTATGATTTGTTTGTGTTGAGCATGAAGGTGGCCTGTATGCGGCTTTTCCCCAATTTTTCCTTTCAGGATTCCTCCTTCAACGGGCCTTACCGGGATGAGGAGGTGGCTTATATGGGCTGCCGCACCAGGGTGATCAGCGATATTTTTGGCATGGAGGTGACCAATGGCCGGGGCAATTTGTCCTTTACCACGATCAACCTGCCGCGGCTGGCGATCAAGGCGGAGAGAAATATGGCCGCTTTTTGGCGGGATTTGGATGATATATTCGCGCTGGCGGTCAGGCAGCTGCTGGCCCGTTATGATGTGCAAAAGAATTTGAAGGTGAGGGATTTTCCCTTTCTGATGGGGCAGCGGCTGTATGTGGACAGCCAGGATTTGCGGGAGTCGGATTCGGTTGAGAAGGCGATTCGGCACGGCTCGTTGAGCGTGGGCTTTATCGGGTTGGCGGAGTGCCTGAAAGCGTTGGTGGGCAAGCATCACGGGGAGTCCGACAGCGCTCAGGCGCTGGGGCTCTCGATTGTCAGCCATTTGCGGCAGATGGCGGACGAGGCGACCCAGCGGCACCATTTGAATTTTACCTTGCTGGCGACGCCGGCGGAGCAGTTGTCGGGCAAGTTTACCAAGCTGGATGTGGCCCGTTATGGGGTGATACCGGGGGTGACCGACAAGGAGTGGTATACCAACTCGTTTCATGTGCCGGTGGAGTATGAGATCGACGCGCTGAAAAAAATCGCTCTGGAGGGGCCTTATCATAAATATTGCAACGCCGGGCATATTTCTTATGTGGAGCTGCCGTCGGCGCCCAAGGGCAATTTGGAGGCTTTTGAGACGTTGGTTCGGGCGATGTATGATAATGACATGGGCTATGGGGCGGTGAATTTTCCGGTGGATATCTGCAAGGATTGCGGGCTGAACGGCGTGATCGAGACGGAATTCTGCCCGAAATGCGGCAGCGGGAATATCAGCCGGGTGCGGCGGATTACCGGCTATTTGTCCACCCTGGATAATTTCAATGACAGCAAGCTGGCGGAGGCGAAGGCCCGGCGGGTTCATATGAAGCTGCCGCCGGCGATGCGCCAGGCCGAGGCCGCGGCGGAGAAAGCGGAGAAGTAGAGCGGGAGGATGGCGTGCGAATAGCGGGATTGTTGCGGGAAAGTGTCGTGGATGGGCCGGGTGTGCGGTTTGTGGTGTTTGGCCAGGGCTGCCCCCACCGTTGCCCCGAGTGTCATAATCCCGAGACCTGGGATCCGGCGGGGGGCGTCAGGCAGACGCCCAGGGAGATTATGCGGGAGATCCGGCGGGCGCCGGCTGTGGTGAAGGGCCTGACGCTGTCGGGCGGCGAGCCTTTTCAGCAGGCGGCCGAGATGGCGGAGCTGGCCCGGCGGGCGCGGGAAAAGGGTTATCATGTGACGACCTATACCGGCTATCTTTATGAGGATTTGGCGGCGAAGGCCGAGAGTGACGAGGGGATCGCCGCTTTGCTGGCGGCGACGGATCTGTTGGTGGACGGGCCTTTTATCGCGGCGGCAAAGGATATCGCTTTGCGTTTTCGGGGCTCCGCCAACCAGCGGCTGATCGATCTGGCGGCCAGCCGGCAGGCGGGCAAGGTGGTTTTGCTGCCGGATGAGGCAACGGGCTGAGGCGGAGCGAGCTTGGCGGAGCGAGCTAAGGCGGAGCGAGTCGAGGGCGGCCAAGACCAACAGAGAGTTGAAAAACACCGCTCCTAGCCAGGGCGGTGTTTTTCGATATGGTAAAGCCGCCGGACGGCGTGCCGGATTCGCCCGCGCATAGGTTTCAGCTTAATTTATTTTCATAACATCCTCAACCGGCATATTAAACATTTTTGCTACCTCCGCTGGCGTCATACCATTTTTAAGCAAATTTTGGAACCCTGATTTGAGTCTTTGCTCATATTTTGCCTGTTCTCGCTTATGTTTTGCCTGTTCTCGCTTATGTTTTGCCTGTTCT
>JAISDE010000055.1 GCA_031265035.1 Peptococcaceae bacterium
GGGCGGGATTTTGCCCGAAAAAGGCCAGAGCCGTCTGCCCGACGGTGTTTTCCAACGCCGCCAGATTCAGCCCGCCGCCTTTGTCCACCGTCAGCCGATTGACGCTGAGCAGCTTGTCATTCTCATGATGGAGGTCGCCGCTCAGCCCGTAATTCCATTGGGCGCCCTCGCCGATGCTGACGTTATTGGCCTTAAAATAAGCGCCGCCGTTCTTTGTGATCGCTTTCCGATCGGCCCGGGCCTCGAAAGTCACCGCGGCGTCCCGCTCAAGGATGAAATCGTTCAGAAAACCGTTTTCCCCGGTGAGCCCGTCTGTCAGGATCCCGCCGCCGCCGTTGGTATGCCTATAAGTAAAGCTGGCGCCCGCGCCGATAATGACATTGGCGGTGGCCCTAGCGTCCTCGCCGGTCAGCCAGACGCCGAAAAGCCCGGTGCTGCCAATATTATTATACATCACCATATTCGCCTTGGCGAAAGAGTCGTTGGGGTGATCATCCATAGACGGCCTGGTGCCGCCGGCGGCGTCCTCGATGGTAATCTTGGCGCCTGGGGCCACTCTCAGCTCCGGCGAATTATACAAGAGCAGGAAAATACTGTCGTAATCGTCCCGGTGGGCCGAGTCTTCTTTGGTGATACGCACATTGCCTTCCAGCTCAATCCGCTGGGCGGTGACCGCCTCGGAAGCCCGGTGATGGGGTTTGAAATAGCCGCTCTCGGTGGGGGAAAAATTCATGTGGGGCGGCTGAGGGCCGGCGGTCAGGTGGAGCGCGCTATCCTTGACGACCACGGTATTGTGGTCGCCGCCGCCGGGAGCGGCATAATTATGGTCGCCATAAACCACACTGAGCGCCGGCCCCTCGTAATTAACATTGTCATAGGTGAGGCGGAAGCAATAATTCTTGTCTTGCTTCTTGTAGTTATCACCTAACCTGTCGGCGGTGGCCCAAATATAGATGATACCGTATTCATTGACCCCTTTATAATTGAGGTTTTGTACGGTGATACTCCTGAGATCCGCGTATTTCGCGCCGGAGGACAATACCAGGCAGCCAAAATAAATGCTCCAGAAATCGGGGGATTCCGTAAGGGTGTAAGTCCTCCCCATGTGAGTACCGTCAATTATCACGTCGCCTTTTTTGTCGCCCAATTGAATGCAGTAGGTCTTCCGCTCCCCGTCGTTTCTGCCCGGGTTGCTCAATGTGATGTCGGCGCCGAGCCGGATCTTTGTGGTGGTATCGTCTTTGAACGCCGCCAAAAATTGCGCCTCGTCGTATACAACCCAAAAGTCTTTGTCCCAGCCTGCCGTCGCCCCGGCCGCCAAAGCGGTAGCGGGAGCGGGTAGAGGTAATAATGTAAGGGTGAAAATGAGAAGTGATAATACCGCGATAAACTTTCGCCAAATTCCTTGCCGTAATTGCCGCATAACCTGTAACCCTCCGTTTCTTTACCTCCGGCTCTTTATGAAAGCCATGATTTCAGAACAGTAGTATCAAGCTTTCGATAATACTGCCCCGCAGCGATGGGAGGCTTATCGCTTTTGTATATTTTGTTCTAAAATGTCCTATTTGTCAACCTTTTTTCGAGGAGGATCAAATGGAAACAATATTTTTCTCAATATTTAACAATAGTGATTATTGTTTTGTATATTTCTTTCGGATCAATGCGCTTTATGGCCTATAATATACCGCATAGATAAATATATAGATAAATGTATTATGTATAATACCGCATAATATCGGTATAAATATCGCTTCAGGCACAAGTCATATTTTGCTATATTTGCTGAATAATTTTAATTTATCCCAATCTGACGGCAGTTTTCACCACCGTTGGCAAGAATTGATGTACCGCAAGTATATCAGCGATATATTTATGAGCGGTTCTGGGTTGCATATAAATATTGACCATCGCGGTAAGCCTATCGATATTGACAAGGTATTCGCCGTGATGAGCAAATACCTCTTAATAAAAGAAAAAGGTTTGACGTCTTGTCAAACCTTTGATCTTAATATGGTGCGCCGTGAGGGACTTGAACCCCCGACCCTTTGGTTCGTAGCCAAATACTCTATCCAGCTGAGCTAACGGCGCCTGTATGTCACCGCTTTATAACCTTTCGACGGTCGCCTGAGCAATTCCGCAATCCCGGCAACTAGCGGCAAACCAAATTATAAGGGATATTTCGATATTTTGCAAGGGGGGTGAGGGGTGGATGAGGGGATTTAGGCGTATTTTATATTTTCTATATATTCTATATTTTCTGTTTGTTTTTCGCTCAACTGCCGGCTCATATTTACAATATCAGCGCTGTGACAGCAGTTGCGGCTTGTCCCGGCCTATGATACAATGCGGCTATGGTACCGACATAAAAGACTGCAAAGGGCAGGCAAAGTATGGTATTTGATGGTAAGTGATGGTAAATGGCGGTAAAATGCGGGAGGCAACGGGATAAAATGACCGGCAAAGCGGTACAAAATGACAATACGGGGCAGGGCGGCGCGCCAGCCCGGCTCCCGGGCGGGGACGGCGGTGGCGCCGAGGCGAGCGACCGGGACGGCGGCTATGGCCGGGGTATGGCGGTCTTATTTTTGTTGGTTTTGTTCGGCCTGAGCGCCGGGCAGCTCTTTTGGCCGGAGCGGGTCTTTTCCGCCAGGGAAAATCGTTATTTGGCGCGGCGGCCGGCTGTTTCCGCCGGGAAAATTCTCAGCGGCGAGTACATGTCCCAAACGGAAACTTATGTGACGGATCAGTTTCCCGGCCGGGATCTTTGGGTATCAGGCAAAGCTTTGTGCCAGAGATTGTGGGGCCAGAAAGAGAATAATGGCGTTTATTTCGCCGCCGACGGCTATCTGATCGGCAAGCCGGCGTCGGTGGACGGGGAGATTGCCGACAGCAATCTGGCCGCGGCGACCGGCCTGAGAGACAGCGGCTACGAGGTCGCCCTGCTGGTCAGCCCTATGGCGGCGGAGACCCTGCGGGAGAAATTGCCGGCCGGAGCTTACGATCCGGCTCAGGGGCGGCTGCTGGCCGAGTTGCGGGAACGGGCGCCGGCGATTTTTGTGGACGCCGCCGCCGCTTTGCGCCAGGGCGCCGGGGCGGGCAAGCAGATGTATTATCGCACGGATCATCATTGGACCACGCTGGGCGCCTACCAGGCGTATTTGGCTTATATGTCCTGGCTGGGGGAGCCGCCCGCGGCCTTGGAGGAAATGGAGGATCTGACGGTTTCCCGGGATTTTTACGGTACCCTTTGGTCAAAAACCGGCTTGCCGGGGATGGAGCCGGACGAGATCCACCGTTTGGATGGGCTCGGGGAAATGAGCTATAAGGTCGTTTACCAGGGCGGCGACGACAGCCAGCCCGCCTCCGTGTACGATCCTGCCTGGCTGCGGGAGAAAGACCAATACGGCTATTTTCTCGGCGGCAATCCGGCTCTGGCGGTGATTCGGCGGACGGCCGGAAACAGCCCGGGCGAGGGAGCGAACGGCGGCGGGGCGGACGAGGCGCCAGTCCCCTGGCGGGGCCGGCGGCTGCTGCTGTTTAAGGATTCCTACGCCCATTGCTTCGCGCCTTTTCTGCTGGCGCATTTTGAGGAAATCCATTTGATCGATTTGCGCTATTGGAAGCAGGATCCCATCGCTTACCTGGAGGAAAACGGCATTCGGCAGGTGTTGTTCCTCTACAATACCGACAATTTCGCCACCGATCGCAGCGTCAGCCAGGTGAGCGCTTATCTGGCCGCCCATCTCCCGCCGCCGCCTGGCGGCGAGGTGGCGGGATGAGTGGTGACGGGATGAGTGGGGCTGGGATGAATGAGGCTAGGTTGAGTAGTGACGGGCTGAGTAGGGCTGGGCTGAATGAGGCTAGGTTGAGTGATGACGGGCTGAGTAGGGCTGGGCTGAGTGGCGGCGGCGTAAGTGGCGACAGGCTGAGTGGTGGCGGCCAGAATGAGGGACAGTGGGCCGGGGCGGGTTGCCCCGGTATCGACACCCGACAAATACCGGCCGCCGTGGCGGCTATGGGAGCGAAGATATATCAGGACAGCGGGCAGATGCTGATCGCGGCGCGAGAGATCGCCCGGCTGCTGGGTGAGAGGTATATTCGCCTGCCCCTGGATCTGTGCGTTGAGTCCCGGGCCTTTGGCGGCGATATCCAGTGGCGGGAGGGCGCGCCTGTGCCAGGAGCGCCTTTATTCACCGATATTTCCCATCTGGAGCTGACGGCGGCCCGCCCCGGCGACGCGGCGGCCACGGCCTTGGTTTTGCGTTGCGCGGCGATGGCGGGGGCAGAAGGGGAAAGGATAGTCTTTGATATCAGCGGGCCTTTCTCCGTTTTGGCGGCTCTTACCGATACGGCGGTCTTGTGGCGGGGACTGATCCTGAGTCCCGAGCCGATCAGCCGGGCGCTGGGGCAAATCGCGGATTTTTTGGCGGATTACGGTCGGGCGGCCTTCGCCGCGGGGGTAGGGGTGATCTCTTTCGCGGATCCCGCCGGAGTTTTCGCCGCCTTGGGCCAGGATCTTTACACTCGCTTCTGCGGGGAGCCGACCCTGCGTTTTTTGCGGGCTTTGGGCCTGCCTCGGCCCGGCGCGCTGCTCCACCTCTGCGCCAATACCACCGGCGCTTTGGCGAGTTGCAGGCTGATTCGCCTGACCCGGCGGCCGCTGCCCTCCCCCAGGCCCTACGCCGAGATTTTGTTTGACCGCGCCGTCACCGGCGAGATCGGCTTTTTGGGCGGCCATTGCCTCAATCTGGCGGCGGGAGAGGCGGACTCATTTTGGGCGGTGGAGTTGAATAAAAATATAAAGAAATGAGGGATGACCCATGGCTGTAGAGCGGCATTCTACGGCAATCAAGGATATTTTAGCTAACCCCGGCGTTTTCGACCGCCGGACGCTCACAGCGCGGGGCTGGGTCAAAACCGCCCGGGGTGGCAAGGGACTCAGCTTTATAGAGCTGAATGACGGCTCCTGCCTGAAAAATCTCCAAATCGTGCTGGAAGAAAACCGGCTGGCGAATTACGCCGCGGTCAGCCGGGAGAATGTGGGCGGGGCGCTGATCGCGACCGGCGAGTTGCGCCTTACCCCGACGGCCCAACAGCCATGCGAGCTACTGGCCCAAACGGTAGTCGTCGAGGGCGGCTCGCCGCCGGATTATCCTTTACAAAAAAAGCGGCATACGCTGGAATATCTGCGCTCCCTGCAACATTTGCGCCCCCGCACCAATATGTTCGGCGCCGTTTTTCGGACGCGCTCCGAGGCCGCCTTCGCTATCCATCAGTTTTTTCATGAAAAGGGGTTTGTCTATATTCACACGCCCATTATCACCGGCAGCGATTGCGAGGGCGCCGGCGAGATGTTTCGGGTCACGACGCTGGAGCCCGGCGCGCCGCCTCTGGATAGCTCCGGGCAGGTGGATTACCGGCGGGATTTTTTCGGCAAGCCCACCAATCTCACCGTGTCCGGGCAATTGAACGCCGAGGCGATGGCGCTGGCTTTTGGCAAGGTCTATACCTTCGGCCCGACCTTTCGGGCGGAAAATTCCAATACTGCCCGGCACGCGGCGGAATTTTGGATGATCGAGCCGGAGATCGCTTTCGCCGATCTGGAAGACGATATGGCGTTGGCGGAAGAAATGATCAGGGAGATACTGCGCCGCGTCCTGGCCAACTGCCCCGACGAGATGGCCTTTTTTCAGCGCTATGTGGACAATGGCCTCCTCGACCGCCTGGAGGGTATCGTGGCGGGAGACTTCGCCAGGATCACCTATACCGAGGCCATCGGGCTACTGGCAAAGGCCGGGGAACGCTTTAGTTACCCGGCGGTGTGGGGCGCTGATTTGCAGACAGAGCATGAGCGGTATTTGACAGAGACGGTTTTTGGCAAGCCGGTTTTTGTCACCGATTATCCCAAAGAGATCAAAGCCTTTTATATGCGGTTGAACGACGATGAAAAAACCGTGGCGGCCATGGATCTGCTGGTGCCCGGCGTCGGCGAGATCATCGGCGGCTCCCAAAGGGAGGAACGGCCGGAAATTTTGGCCAGCCGCCTGGCGGCGGGCGGGCTGCGGCCGGAGGATTATCGGTGGTATCTGGATCTGCGGCGTTATGGCAGTACCCGTCACGCCGGGTTTGGCCTGGGCTTCGAGCGGCTGATCATGTATGTTACAGGCATGGCGAATATCCGGGATGTGCTGCCTTATCCCAGGGTGCCGGGGCTGGCGGAGTTTTGAGGGGGGCCTGGCGCGTCAGGGCGCCCCGCCCGTAACTTTTTTCACCGCTTTGAGCAAATCCTCCCGCCGCATCAGCAAAATATGGCCGCAACCCACGCAACGCAGCCGATATTCCCAGCCCGGCCGTAGCACCTCCCACTGCTTGCTGCCGCAAGGATGGGCCTTTTTTAAGGTCAGGATAGTACCGGCCGCGTAAACCGTCACGGCTTCTCAGCCGCCGCGGCGGCGCTCAAATTCTCATTCGGCTCGGCGGCGGTCAAATTTTCCTTTGCCGCGGCGGCGCTCAAATTTTCCTTTGCCCCGGCGGCGCTCAAATTATCATTCGCCGCGGTGGCGCTCAAAATCACCTGCCGATGGGGATAAGGGATCTCGATTCCCGCCGCTGTCAGCGCCTCTTTGGCCTTTTTCCGCAAAGACCGCTCAATTTCCCAATGGGCCAGCGGCTCCGCCTTGCCCGCCAGCCGGAAGCCTACGCCCGAATCGCCCAGCTCCGTGATACCCATGGGCGCCGGCTTTTCCCGCAGCGTCGCCTCGTAGGTCGCCCCTACCTCGTCGCAAACCTGCCGCAGAACCCGCAGTACCTGTTCGGTGTCGGACTCATAGGCCACCGAGAGATCCACCTGAACCCGGCTGCCGCCCCGGTGATGATTGGTCACCAGGGTCATGCCGCCGTTGGGCAGGATATGTAGCCGGCCGTCAAAATCCCGCAGATGGGTGCAACGCAGCGTAAACTCCTCCACATAACCGGCCACGCCCTGGGCCTCAATATATTCCCCTACATAATATTGGTTTTCCAACAGGATAAAAAAGCCTGTGATCATGTCCCGAAACAGGGTTTGGGCGCCAAAGGCGATACCTACGCCCATCACCCCGGCGGCGGACAGAACCGCCAGCACCGGCACGCCAAACTGATCCAGCACTGTCACCGCCATGACAAAATAAATGGTATACCGCAAGAGATTTTTCAACATGCCGGTAACAGTGTTCCGGCGCATCATGTCTTCCTGCCCGCCGGCCTGACCCGGTTTGGGCTTGCCGGCATTGTCCACCAGTATGCCGCAAAAACGGATGGCCAGCCAGCCGGTGACCAGCACAAGGATAATGATCAGTAAATGCCGCCCCATAATGGCGCCATTTTGCGTAAGCGCCTCCCACCGCGCCGCGATTGCCTGTAGCATAATTCAATCTCATCCCCTTTTCCCCCGCGCCAATCCAAGCCCAATCCAAGCCCAATCCCAACCCTAACCTCAACCCTAACCTCAACCCTAACCCCAACCCTAACCCCAACCCTAACCCCAACCTTAGCCCCAACCTTAATCCAATCTTTATCCGATCCTAATCCGACAGAGCCTTGATGGCCTGGCGGCGTTCTTCCTCCACCCACTCGTCGCTGTCCGCCGCCAGGGCCGCCAAATAAGGCAGCGCCTTCCTCTCGCCCAGCTTGCCCAACGCCGCCGCCGCCCGGCCCCGGATTCGCCAGTTTTCGTGGCCGACACAAAGCAGCGCGTTGCCCCACAGCCCTTTGAGGCCCAATTCCTCCGCCGCCTTCAGGCCGGCCCGGATCAGCTCCACTTCCTCACTGTTTAACGCCAGAAAGGCCAAATCGCCGCTTCGGGCGTCACCGCCGGCGCAAAACAGGCGCAGGATCTGCGCCCGCAACGCCGCTGACCCGTCCGGCGCGAACCATAGCCGCCACAAAGCGTCTCTGCCCTCCTGCCCAAAAGAGGCCAGCACCTCGCCGGCTTTGGCCGCGGCCACGCCCTGCTTGAGCATGATCCGGATCAGCGCCTCCTTTTGCGCGCCCAGCGGGCATTCCCGCAAGGCGGCGACGGCCGCCAGCTGCAGCGCCTCCCCTTGTTCCTCCAGGCATTTGAGCAGCAGAGCTATCGCCTTTGGCCCGCCGCCCCGCCCCAGGCAGCCCAAAAATTTGATCGCCAGCGCCGGGTCGTCCTTTTGACGCAGTCTCTCCGCCAGCCAATCCTCCCGCCGGGCGAACATCACATCCGCCAAAGCCTGAATATACTGATCGCTCAACCGCCTTTTATGCTTCTTGACGCGCTCCCAATTCAGCGCTAAATCAATTTCCACGCTTTTTCTCCCGCCCCGCCAACGCTCCGTTTTAAACGTCTTACCTGATCAACGGCAGCAAATAAAATTGGTAAACCCCCGCCAGCCAACGCAGCAATTGAGACGACGCCGCGTAGGGATACAGCCGGCCCAGGCCGGAGCCTGGCTCAGACACCAAAATAATCGGCTGCAGCACGCCGCAGATCACGATCAGGAAAACCACCGACAGCCCGGTCATGGCGACCAGGCCCAACAGCCGATCCAAGGCGCCAAACAGGCCCCAGCCGGTTTGCCCGGTGAACAGCCCCAAAAAATGCCGGGTGAACAAAGCCACCAGCCGCCAAAGCACGATAAAGCTGATGGCCCAAAGGATATTGTTGGCCAAATCCAGGGCCAAACGCTCCAGCAGCGCGTCCATGGACAGGTTGGCGGCGCTGGGCATTTCCTCCGACGCCTTGGTCAAATAAAGGATGACCTCCGGCGGCAAAGGCAGCGCCAGCAGGTTTTCCTTGAGCTCTTGCAAGGTGCGGGCCGTCTCCCCGACGCCATGGATCAGCGTCAGCAAAGAAGCCGGCAGCCGGGCGAGCAAAGACTTCGCCAACGCGGTCTCCAGCCCCCAGAAACCCTCCAACCAGGCCAAGGCCAGCGGCGTCAGCAGCCAGGCCCCGATCAGGCCGACAATATTGCCGATAATTCTTCTCAAAGCGCCTAAAAGACCTTTGCTATAGCCTAAATAAGCCCATAAGGTCACCCACAGGATAACGATAATGTCTGCCCAAGGAATCATAGCTTCCCCCGCCGTTCTTCAACTTCCGCCCCATCAGGAGGGAGATCCAGGCTCTTGATAATAAAACTCTCAATGATAAAGCTCTCAATAATAAGGCGACGAATGCCCCGGCGCCACCAGTTCCCGGTACCGATCAATTACCAGCTTCAAATCCTCCCATACCGTAAGCTTTAAGCCCGGATTGCGCAGCAACGCCGCCGGGTGATAAGTGGGCATTACCGCGATCTGCCGCCAGGTCTGCCATTGCCCCCGGCAGGCGCCGATTTTCCCTTTGGGATCGATCAACCCCTGCAACGCTGTAGCGCCCAGCAAGATGACGATCTTGGGCTCCACCAGGCGAATTTGCTCCAGCAAATAAGGCATACAGGCCGCCCGTTCCTCCGGCAGCGGTACCCGATTGCCTGGCGGCCGGCATTTCACGATATTCGCCACATAAGTATTCTCTGTCCGGGAAAAGCCGCCGGACTCCAAAATCAGATCCAGCAACCGGCCCGCCCGTCCCACAAAAGGCCGGCCCGATTTGTCCTCCTCTTGTCCCGGCCCTTCCCCGACGACCATGAGACCTTTGCCCGGAACACCCTCACCGAATACCACCCGCTGGCAGCCGGCCCGCAAGCCGCACCGCTGACAGCCAGCCACCTCATCCTCCAGCCCCCGCAAGGCCGCCTCATTCTCCCGGAGCGTCAACGCGTATTTCCCCCATTCTTGCAAAAAAACCTTGCATACCTGAGCAGCGCCCAAACTATGCAAGGCAAGGCGAACCTCAGCCCTATTCAGCTGGCGGAATAAGCCTCCCCCTCATTCAGGGTATTGAGAGTACGGCAACTGCCCATAAACTCGGCGCCTTCCTCCATGACCAGATTCCCCATAGTGGCGTTGCCCCGCAGCTTGGATTTGCCGCTCAACTCAATGCGCCCCTTGGCTATGACATCCCCTTTGACAGCCCCGCAAATATACAGGTTCCTGGAACTGATATTACCCGTGCAACTGCCATGGTCGCCGATATACACATCGCCCTCGGTCATGACATCGCCTATATGGCAGCCATCGATCCGAATGCTGGTCTCCAGCCGGATATTGCCCTCAAAACGGCAGTCCTCACTGATAATCGTCCCGACAGCCTCCGACTTATCTCGCGCCATTATTAGCATCCTCCCCAGCGTCCAGCACCGTCATCGGGTCAATAAACTCGCCGTCTTTCTGTACGCCGAAATGCAGATGCGGCCCGGTGACCCTGCCCGTATTGCCGCAATTGGCGATCACGTCGCCGGTCTTTACCTCCTGGCCCTCCAGCACCTCAATTGAGGAACAATGCGCGTACTGACTGACGTAGCCATAACCGTGATTGATCAGCACCATCCGGCCCCAGCCCGACTTAACGCCGGCGAAGGTGACCACGCCGTCGCCGGCGGCGAGGATCTGAGTCCCGATTTTATTGGCGATATCAATGCCCTGGTGAAATTCCGTGCCGCTGCCAAAGGGATTCCGGCGGGCGCCAAAGGGCGAGGTGAAAATACCCTCCATCGGCCACAAATTGGGCAGCGCCGCCTCAAAAGCCAATTGCTTTTCCACATCGTCCTTGAGATACAGCAACTCGTCGGTTTGCCGGGTCATCCGCAAATCCATGTCCAGCAATTCCTGCCGCAAATCCTCCAGCGTGTCCAATTCCTCGTTGGCCCCCGTCACGGTGTTGTCAAGAGCGGCGTCGCCTCTGGCCACCGTATAGCCGGCCACGATTCGCGCCTCGTCGCCGCCCGTTTCCTCCAGGCCAACTTTTGTGCGCACCTCGGAGTTCAAATCCTCAATCGCCTCGATTTTGGATTTCATGTTGCCGGCAATACTCTGCAAATCCTCAATAACGACAGCCTGCGTCTCATTGGTTTGGCTCAAATCCTTATTGACCTCATGCAGCGCCGCCAAATCTTTTTGCTTGAGCAGATAATCCTGCACAATATAAGTACCGCTGGCGCCCACGCCAATCAGCATAACGCAAAAAAGCGAGAAGCAAATCTTGAATTTTTTGGCGGAGACCCGAATATCCCGAATACGGCTGCCCGGCCCGCCCATAATCATAAAGGTAAGCTTCTCATCCCGCTTTCTCTTGACCTGCAGAGTTTTAGCTGTCGGCTTGAAAAACATCCTGATGAATCCCCCCATCGTTTTGGAATAAGGAAAAGTAGAGTAAAAAAGATGGCTCTGTCATTATTACTAGCCTGACAGGGTCGCTCAACCGCATATAAACAGCTTGCTTTTTACTTTTTATTACTTTTTAGCTTGCTGTTTGTTCACACTTTTTTAACATTATAGCCGAATCCCCGAAATAAAGCAAGCGAAAAAATCGCGGCGCAAAAACAGAGAATATTCTATCTATTGCCAGTTGAATATATTGACAAATTAAGTTAACCCGTATACCATAAAACGCGTATATCATAAAATCATCGCTGATAAAGGGAGGTAAGACACATGGCAAAAATGGCAAAAAAAGTTCTCATCACGGGTGCCAACAAAGGTATCGGCAAACAGATTGCCCGGCAAATGGGGAAAAACGGCTGGATTGTCCTGGTTGGGGCGCGAAATGAGGAGCGCGGCCTGGCGGCGGCGGGGGAACTTCTCGCGGAAGATATCGCGGCGGAATACGTAAATATTGATTTGCGGGATCCAAAGACAATCGCGGCGGCGGCTCGCGGGATAGAGTCCCGGCACGCCGACCTTTCCATGCTCATCAATAACGCCGCCATCCCTGGGGATATGCGTAAGCCGGGCTATGAATTCACCGCCGACGAGCTTAGGGGCGTCATGGAGACAAATTTTTTCGGGCCTTTTGAGCTGACGCGCCTCTTGCTCCCCACACTGGAGAAGAATAACGGGCGGGTTGTGAATATCTCGATACCGATTGGCGTGTCGTCCCGCTTCAACCCCTTCGCGTATAAAACCACTAAAGCCGCCCTCAATGTGATGACCCAGAGTTTGGCGCAGAACTTTACGGAGCGGGACAAGGCTGTCGAGATTTTCTCAATTATGCCCGGCGCCACGACGACAGACTTAAACGGTAATATTACAGGCAAATCCGTCAAAACAGCCGAGGCCGCCGGCAAACTGATAGCCGGTTTTATTCTGGACGGGAAAAACCATAACGGTGAGTTGATTAATGAGAATGGGGCCGTAGCGGATTACAATCACGGGCTGTTTTAACCTGAAATCCGCGTTAACATAACGAGAGTTTTGGAGGGTCAAAGCCCGGAGCCGTATAGATATCGCGCTGCCTTTCTGTGATTTCACCAAGCTGCGGGGCGCGGCCCTCCCGGTCAAATCGCTCAATGGTTTCCAAATAGTCCAGCATTTCAGGCATTGTGTACTTTGTGTATAGGCGCGCGTCCAACATGGCTTTATGAAGTAGGAATCAACGACCGCATTGAGCGACTGCTTGCCTATGACGGTTTGCGGCCGCCGGCCCAAATCGGCCTGAGAGGAGAGAACAGAGGTCGCCGGGAGGAAGCGAAATCCAGAAAAACGAGTAAAAAAGAGGACTCGGGGAAAATCCCCGCCGCCCTCTTTTTTACTCGTTTTAGCCGCGATATTCGCGATAGCCCCTACTCGCTCTACTCGCTCGGCTTACTCTACTACTCTACTTACCCAACTTACTCTACTACCGCCGTCACCACGCCGGAGCCTACCGTCCGCCCGCCTTCCCGGATGGCGAACCGCAGCCCCTGCTCAATCGCTATCGGCGTGATCAAGTCGATCACCATCTTGATATTGTCGCCAGGCATACA
>JAISDE010000068.1 GCA_031265035.1 Peptococcaceae bacterium
ATCGGCCAGAGAGCGGGGCGAGGCGGCGGGGCGGCGGGGCTGGAGGGCAGCCTTAGCCTGACGTTGACTGCCGATCAGCAAAAGGCCTTTGATCAAGTGCGGCTGGATATTGAGCGAGGGCGGGCCGGGCGGCATCTGCTTTTTGGGGTGACCGGCAGCGGCAAGACCGAGGTGTATCTGCGCTGCGCCGCGCTGGCCAGGGATTTGGGCCGGCAGACCATCTACCTGGTGCCGGAAATCAGCCTGGTGCCGCAGCTGGCCGCCAAGGCCGCCGCCTGGTTTGACGGGCAGGTGGCGATACTGCATAGCAATCTGACGCCCGCCCAGAGATTTGCCGAATGGGATAGAATCCGGCGGGGGGAAGTGAAGCTGATCATTGGTCCCCGGTCGGCGTTATTTGCTCCGGTGGCGAGGCTCGGCCTGATCGTCATTGACGAGGAGCATGAGAATACCTATAAGCAAAGCGAGCCGGAACCCAGATATGACGCCAGGAAAACGGCGGAAATCCTAGGTCGGCTCTGGCGGGCGCCGGTGGTGCGAGGCTCCGCCACGCCGGATCTGGAAAGCGTCCGGCGTTGGGAAATGGGGGAGCTTCAGCCGGCCCGGCTACCGGGGCGGGTGGCGGCGCGGCCGATGCCGGCCTTTACCTGGGTGGATATGCGCAAAGAGCTGCGGGAAGGGCATCCCCACCCGGTCAGCCGGGCGCTGCTGGCGGCGCTGGCGGAGCGCAAGGCCAAGGGCGAGCAGGCTATCCTGCTGATGAATCGCCGGGGCTTTCACCCTTATGTGCTATGCCGGGACTGCGGCAAAAGCCTGGAGTGCCCCCGGTGCAGCATCCCCCTGACTTATCACCGGCCCGCCGGCGGCGGCGGGCAGCCGGCCGGGGTAGCCGGCCGGGGCCGGGGCTGGGCGGAGGAAGGGCGCCTGATTTGCCATTATTGTGATTATCAAAGCGGGGCGACCCTGGCCTGCCCTCACTGCGGCAGCCGTCTTTTGCAATATATGGGGACGGGGACGCAGCGGGTGGAGGATTATCTGGCCAGGGAGATACCGGAGTTGCGGGTTTTGCGGCTGGATATGGACAGCACCGCCCGCCCCGGCAGCCACGGGAAAATCCTGCGGGCGTTTCAGGCGGGGGAGGCGGACGCGCTGCTGGGTACCCAGATGGTGGCGAAAGGCTTTGACTTTCCCCTGGTCACCCTCTCGGCGGTGCTGCATATTGACGGGATCCTGAACCTGCCGGATTACCAAAGCGGCGAGCGGGCCTTTCAGCTGATTTTGCAGACCGCCGGCCGGGCGGGTCGAGGCGAGCGGCCGGGGCAGGTCATGGTGCAGACCTTTTACCCGGAAAATCCCCTGCTGCGACTGGCGGAGCAGGGGGATTTCCTAAGCTTTTACCAAAAGGAGATGGCCTGCCGGCAAGCCTTGGATTACCCGCCGGCAAAGGTCAGCGCCCGGATTCTGGTCAGCGCCAGCCGGGAGGAAGACGCGAAAGCCGGCCTGGAGGAGATCTACGATCACTGCCGGCAAAGCCTGCCGCCGGAGCGGGCGGCCGCCGTGGTCTGGCTGGGGCCGGCCCGGGCGCCTTTGGAGAGGATTAAGAATCGCTGGCGCTGGCATTTGATCCTGCTGGCGGCCAGCTGGGCTCCCCTGGCCAGCTGCCTGGTCAGCGCCAGGGAAAAAGCGGCGGCCTGGGGGGACGAGCCCCGGCTGATTTTGGACATGGAACCCCGCAGCCTGCTGTGACCCGGCGGGCGCTTTACTGAAGGCCCAACATCACGCAGAGCGTCAATAAGATCATTTGGGCTATATAGAGCAAACCAAATAAGGGGATGAAAAACTTCACCCATTTGTCATAGGGTATGCCGGAGAGACCGCAGACGACCGTGATGCCGCAGGTAGGCCACAGCAGATCCGCCATGGTTGAGCCGTATTGGAAGGCCATGACCACAGCTTCCCTGGTCAGGCCCAGAATATCGCCCATGGGGGCCAAAATCGGGATGGTGGTGGCGGCTTGCCCGGAGCCGGAGGGAATGACGAAGTTAAAGAGGGTCTGGATCACCAACATACCTTGGACAGCCAGCACCGGCGGCAGGCCGTCCAGCTGGGAGACCATGCCGTGGATGATGGTGTCAACGATCAGGCCGTCCTGGAGCAAAACCAGGGTGGCCCGGGCGATGCCGGTGACCAGAGCGCCAAAGGCCACGGATTTGGCGCCCTCGATAAATTCTTTGGCGATATCGTCCGCCTGCCAGCCGTCGATGATCGCGGCCAGGATACCCATAAAAATAAAGACGCCCGTGAGTTGCATCATGCCCCAGCCCTGCTTGACAGAGCCATAGATGATCCAAGCCATGGAGAGAATGACGATGGCCAGTATGAGCTTGTGTTTCGTCGTCATCTTGATATTTACCAGCTCGTTTCTGTCGGTGCCGCTATCAAGCTCGATAGTCAACTCTTGCCGGGAAACGAAGCTGTAAAGCGGGTTTTTCTTTACCTTGGAGCCGTAGCGCAGCAGCCAGAAAATTGATATGGCGCAGAAGACGGCGAAACTCAAAACCCGAAACCAGGTGTTGCTGTAAAGGGGAACGCCGGCGATGCCTTGCGCGACGACGACCGTATAAGGGTTCATGATGGAGCCGGCGAAGCCGACGTACGCCCCTAAACCCACAATCGCCATGCCGAACAAGGCGTCATAGCCCAAGGCGATACCCAGGCCGACAAAGATCGGGTAAAAACCGTTAAACTCATTGAGCATACCAAACATGGAGCCGCAAAAGGCGAAGACCAGAAACATGAGCGGTACCAATACTTTGTCTTTCCCCTCAAAACGGCGCAGCAAGGTGGATAAGAGAGCGTTGAAAGCGCCGGTCTTGATAATCATGCCGAAGGCGCCGTTGACCAGGAAAATCAGCATAACCACATCGGCGGCGGCGATCAGACCCTTGTGGAAAGAGCTGAAAAAGTCGACGACGCCGGCTTTTTTGCCCGTCTCAATGACCTGATAGGTGCCCGGCACGACCAAATTTCTTATTGTGCCGTTTACATCTACCGCCTCATATTGATATTGACCGTGGGGCAAGACCCAGGTCAAAAGGGCGGCTAACAACGCTAAAAAGAATAAGAAGACAAAAGTGTGGGGGATCTGTAATCGTTTTTTCTTTTTTTCTACGGTCATCGCGATACTCCCTTCAAATAATCCCAGGCCACTTTGGCATGAACAGCGCTCATGACTGGCAGGGCGTCCTCATCGACATTAAATTGGCCGCTGTGTAAGGATACCGTCGGGGTTTTGGCGGGGTTGGCCACGCCGGCCTGATAGAAGCTGCCGGGGACGTGTTCCAGGAAAATGCCGAAATCCTCGGTGCCCATATTGGGTACGCTGATCGGGACGACTTTATCCTCGCCCAATAATTCCGCTATGGATTCCCGGGCCAGCTCCGTCATGGCCGGGTCGTTTACGACGCCAGGATAGCTCTCATGAATGACGATTTCCGCCTGGGCGCCCAGGGCATGGGCGGTGCCTTCCGCGACTCGGCGCGCCGCCGCCACGATTTTCTGGCGGGTCGCCGGGCCCAAAGTACGTATAATGCCGCTCATTTTGACTTCCTCAGCGATGGAGTTCCTTTGGGTGCCGCCTTGGATAGTGCCCACGGTGATGATGGCGGAATCCACAGGATCTGTTTCCCGGCTGATACAAAGCTGCAGGGCGCTTACCACCTGACAGGCCACGGCGATGGCGTCAACGCCCAGGTGAGGGGCGGCCCCGTGGCTGCCGAAGCCTTTGATGGTAATCTCAAAGGGATTGGAGGCGGCGTAGCTTTTACCGGGTCGTACGCCTATGCTGCCAACAGGCAGCCCCGGATTGACATGGGCACCGAACATAGCGGTTACCTTAGGGTTCTCAAGGCCGCCGGCCGCGATCATTCGCTCCGCCCCGCCGTCGCCTTCCTCATCGGGTTGGAAGAAAAATTTTACGTTGCCGGGCAGGTTTTCCCGATGGGCGGCTAAAATCCTGGCGGCGCCCAGGAGCGTCGCCGTGTGGCAGTCGTGACCGCAGGCGTGCATGATCCCCGGCCGGACGGAGGCGTAAGGGACACCGGTTTGCTCCTGAATTTTCAGGGCGTCCATATCCGCCCTGAGACCCACCGCGCCGCCGGGCTTGCTGCCCTCTAAAAGCCCCAGTACGCCGGTATCGGCGATTTTTTGGGTTTTGACGCCCAGAGCCTCCAGGTAGTCCACTACCAGCCTTTGAGTCTCGGTTTCTGTGCCGCCGATTTCCGGATACTGATGGATTTTTCTGCGCAGCGCGATGATCTCGTCTTTGATGGCTAAGGCTTCCGCCATAAAGTCTATTGCTGACATAAAACTCACCTCCTTTCGCCCAGCGCCTGAGCTGGTTATTTGATTTTTCTAAAAAAGCAAATTTCGTGCCTGTTTCGCGGGATAGGGCGGCGCCGGAAAAAACAAGCTCGTCCGGCGGAGGGGGATATAAATTGAGTATCAATGATGGTCATGTGTATATGCGGCGCGGCAATGGGCGATCATGAGCGGGGCAAAAAAGTATAAAAATGGTTGCCAAATGTTTGCCAAAGAATATTGGGTGGAATATTTAGCGCTTGTCTCAAAACATAAGGGCGAGTACAATAGAGAAAGGCCGGCGTGGGCTAACCTAGGTTGAACCTGGGTTTGACATATGTTGGCTCAGGCCGGGGCCTAAGCGGTGGCAGGCTGAGACTGGAGAGAGGCCGGATCAAAGCAGATTGCGGCCCGGGCTGAGGCCAGAGGCTAGAGTGTAGTCGGTAGACAAAATGGAGGCGGTTATGTTGAGCGAAACCCCAATTTTAGCTGTGCTTACTATCAGGGAGGACGTGACCGAAGACAATTGCGCGATGCTTAAAGAGCTGATCGGGGACTCCATTGAGATTCGGGGTTACACAATGAGCGACGATAGCCGGCGGCTGTTTGATCCGGGGGCGGATCTGTGCCTGGTGGTGGGACCTAAGGCGATTACCGACATGATCATCGCCGAGCTCCATCCCGGGGTGAAGTATATCACGAAAGAAAGGTCGGTCGATCTGACGAAGCTGCACCAACTGGCGCAAATACCAGCCGGCGCCGATGTATTGCTGGTCAACGACATATATATCAATAGCCTGGAAGTGATTGACGAGCTGAACCAGATGGATTTCCACCCCATGAGCCTCTATCCTTACGCCCCTGACGGACCGGAGCCGGCAGGCGGCGTGCCCCGTCGGCCCGACGGCAGCCCTTTTCAATACGCCATTACAGCTGGGGAGAGGCATTTGGTGCCCCCCGAGATCCCTGTGGTGGTAGATATCGGCAATCGGGTGATCAATATCATTACGGCGGTTGATATACTGCGGCGGTTAAAGCGGGACGAGGATCTGGATCCGATGGTAGGCCGCCGTTATATCCTGCCCTTCGTTAACCTGAGTCTGTTGATGGCGAAGAAGCAAAGGGAGATATCACTGCTTCAGGCGCAGTTGTCCCTGGTGATCGCCAAGATTGAGAATGGGGTGCTTTTGCTGGATGACAGGCAGGAGATTTTAATATTCAACGAAAAGGCGCAGGCCATCCTGGGGGAGGCTTTTCTCCTTGGCCGTCGGGTCGATGAGTTTTTGGGCGAGGAATTTTCCCTTGATACCGGGGAAAAACAGTTCATCCAGATCCGGGGCGATTTGGTTTATATCATCGTCACAGAAATCACGACTCCCTCGCGGGTGGGAAAATGTTACTTGATCAACATTGAGAGCATGGAAAAACTCCAGGATATCGACCGGGATTATCGGAAACAAGTACGGGAGCGCCATAAGGCCCGCTACAATTTTCGCGATATCGTGTACCGCGGCTGCGTCATGGGGAGCGTTATTGATAAGGCCAGGAATTTTGCCCAGTCGGACTACAATATTTTGATTACCGGGGAAAGCGGTACCGGCAAAGAGCTTTTCGCCCAGGCCATCCATAACGCGTCTGCCCGTCGGGACGCCCCTTTTCTCGCCATCAATTGCGGCGCACTGACGGATACCCTGCTGGAGAGTGAGCTTTTTGGCTATGAGGAAGGCGCTTTTACCGGGGCCAGGAGAGGCGGCAAGAAAGGGCTTTTTGAGCTGGCCCGCGGCGGCGTCCTGTTTTTAGACGAGATTGGCGACGCGCCCCGCAGTATACAGGTCAAGCTTCTCAGAGCCTTGCAGGAGAAGGAGATCCTGCGAGTGGGAGGTAACAGGACTATACCGGTGGACGCTCGGATTATCGCCGCCACTAATCAAAATCTCAATGAGTTGCGGCGCCAGGGATTTTTTCGCCAGGATCTGTATTATAGGCTTAATACCCTGCCTTTAACCATACCTCCTTTGCGCCAGCGGAAAGAGGATATTGAGCCGCTTTTCGCGCATTTGATGAATAAGGCTTTGGGACGGCGAAAAAATGTCCGGCCATGGCAGCCGGACGCGGGAATCATCGCTGTATTGGAGGCGCACTCCTGGCCAGGTAATGTGAGGGAGTTGGAGAATCTTATCGCCTATTTGCTGAGTGTAGATCCCGTGGGCAAGGAGCGGATCGCCGCTATCGCCGGGCTTTTGGCGATGGGGGAAAAGGGCGGCGCCGGTGAGGCTGGAGGCGCCGGTGAGGCCGACGTCGCCGCCAGGTCGGGCTGGGGTCAAGGCGACGGCAAAATCGCTCCGAGCGTCGCTTCACCGCCGACGGAATTTGCCAGTCGGCAAACGAAGGCGCAATGCGAGGCAATATTACGTATGCTGCAGGCATCTATGGATGAGGGAATGTCCATCGTCGGCCGGGGTGAGTTGCGGCGGCTACTGTTGGGGAGGGAAGGCCTGGCGTTGTCGCTGGATCAACTCAAGCAGCGGTTGGGGATACTCCGGCGCTTGGGCTATGTGTGGGCCAGCATGGGGAGAGGCCATTACATATTGCCGGCGGGGGAGACGTATGTCAGGAAGCTTTAAGCGCTCAGATAACGCTATTAGCTCAGATAACGCCGGTCAAGATAAGTTACTCAAGTTACTCAAGCTGGTTTGTTAAGGTATCGCCGCAGACTGGCGAGCACATCGTCCAAATCCAACGGTTTGCCTATATGGTCATTCATGCCCGCCTGAAGACAGTTCTCGATATCTTCCCGGAATACGTTGGCGGTCATGGCGATAATGGGAATGGTCGCCGCTTTGGGCAAATTCAGCGCCCGTATGTTTCTGGTGGCTTCGTAACCGTCCATTTCCGGCATTTGCACATCCATAAAGATCATATCATATTGCTCGGGAGTGGCGCTGAATCGTTTAACGGCTTCCTTGCCATTTTCCGCGCAATCAATGATCAGCCCGGTAGGCTCCAGCAGCGCCAGCACGATTTCCCGGTTGATTTCCACGTCTTCCGCCAGCAGGATCCGGAATCCCTCAAAGCAATCAGTCTCGTCAGGTTGATCATTCGTGGCCAGCGCGCCGCTTACGCCCAAACACTCATTGATACAGTCAACTATATCGGAGGGGAACAAGGGTTTTGGCAAAAGTCGGCTCACACCGGCTTTCCTCGCGTCGGCCTCAATAACATTCCATTCCGCGGCGGTCATCATCGCGACAACGGATTTACCCGCCCCCCGCGCCCGAATCTCGCGAAGGAACTCCCCGCCGTCCATACCTGGCAGCTTCCAGTCCACAAAATATACATCATAGGAACCGTTTCGCTCAATCAGCGCCCCGATCCCCTCCCCGTCGGCGGCGATGTCGCAGGCGATACCGAGTCCCCGCGCTATTTCCCTGAAATATTCCCTGGTTTCCGGCGCGGCGTCCGCCGCCAGCACGCGAATATTTGACCAATTAACATCGGGATTCAAGAAATTGTTTCGCTTATCCGCGCCTCGGAGCGCCTGAATCGTAAAGGCGAATGTAGAGCCTTTCCCAAGCTCGGACTCTATCCATATCTTGCCGTTCATCATCTCCACAATACGTTTAGAGATCGCTAGGCCAAGCCCTGTCCCGCCAAACTTGCGGGACGTGCTGCTCTCAGCCTGCTGGAACGAGGTGAACAGTCTCGCCTGCTGCTCCTCCGAAATACCTATACCGGTGTCGGATACTTTGATTTGTATGGTGCAAACGCCGTCTTCCTCTTTCGCCAGTCGCGCCTCAAGGCTGATGGCGCCGTATTCCGGCGTGAACTTCACGGCGTTGGAGATCAGGTTTATGATGACCTGAAACAGCCGTTGGTCATCGCCAATCAGGTAAGGCGGTATATGTCTGTCGATGTATATCGTGAAATTTTGTTTCCGTTCCTCCACGCGGAAATTAATAACGTTGGCCGCCTTCTGGAGCGTCTCCTCAAAGGCGAATTCCACAGAAGTAAGCTCCAGCTTGTTCGCCTCGATTTTTGACATGTCCAGTATGTCGTTGATAATTCCCAGCAGATGCGTGGAGGCGCTCGCGATTTTTCCGAAAGCGTAATCTTTCCGCGCCGCGTCGGGGGCCGATTTTCCAATGGAGATCATTCCGATAATGGCGTTCATCGGCGTGCGTATCTCATGGGACATGTTGGCGAGAAAATCGCTTTTAGCGTGGGAGGCTGTTTCCGCCGCTATTTTTGCTTTAGACAACTCAGTGATATCGCTCATCACGATGACGGCGCCGCGGCATACGCCGTCCTTTTCTATGGCTGGCGTGATCTCCACCCGAAAGACGAATTCGCCGCCGTCCAGAAATGTCACTTTTTCCTCATACCGCTCAGGCTGCCTGCCGCGGATAACGTCCGCGCAGCGCGCGTCCATGGCGGCCACCCAATCCGCCGGCATAACCTTCTCAAAGAGCGCGGCGAAAGGCTGCTCCACCATTTCCCGCATATCGCCGTATCCAAGGAGCGCCACAGTCTTGTCGCTTCCCAGCACAAACCGCGTTTGATCGTCAAGCATAAACGTAATGCCAGGCGTGTTTTTCAGCAGGAGTTTGTTGTAAAAATTGGAAAGCTCTTTAGCGGCCTCGTTCGCGTCGCGCAGGCGTTCAGTCTGCTCATGCATAATGGAAAGCGACCGATGATCTCTTTCCAATTTTTTATATTGACGCGTCAGTTGATTGTATTCTTTTTGCCAGTTTTTTTCGGCGGTGTTGTCCATGGCACTATTATCCATATGGCTTAAAACATGCAAAACGTGACGGAGCAGTTGTGAAAGCGGTTGGAGGCCTCGCCGTCCTTGTAGCGGGCGGGGCATATCTCGCCGAGGCAGTACGCTCCCGCCAAGGAAATGCCCTGGGGCAGCGTCTCGGAGAGAATTCGCCCCTCGGCGTCGGCCTCGGCGCCGAGAATCATCGCGCGCCCGCAGCAAGAGATACAAAGGATGGTGGAGTATTTGTAATCCGGCGCCAGTTCCATTTCCCGCAGCAGCGCGGTCATGGAGTCGCGGCAGGCCGCTTTTATGTCGTCTTTGTTGACCAGGCAGATATTGGCCAGTGTTCCTGTGGGCACGTCGCCCACGAAGGCGCCGGCGCCGGTCTCCCGGTCAATGCTCAGAATATGCCGCATCAGCGGGACCTCGTCCGCCACATCGTCCCGGGTCAGCATCATGGGATAGGAGGTGAACGCCAGCAGGGGGTCGGCCACATCCGTCTTTAGCCCGAAGCCTTCCAAATACTCGACCAGGGTCTCATTCCCCACGCGGCGAACCACATTCCCTTCCGCCTCCACCACCCGGCGTATGCGCTCGGCGAAACGCGAGGTAACATGCCGAATGGCAAACACGGGCTTTATATTACCCCAAACGCCGACCATCACCATCGCGTCCCGATATTCGCCGCCGGAAAAAAACACCCTCGCCCGCTCATAATCATAGTCGTCTGAGGCGACGCCGCCCATTACGGGAGCGTTTCCCGCGGCTTTTGACAAGATCTCCGGATATCTGTCCCCGGAAAAAGGCATGCCACTGGGACAAAAGACAAAGAGGACGCCCGGCTTCCCGCCATAAGCCGCGGCTTTTTGGGCGGTTTCCTCATAGACTTTGACAATGGCCGCCTCATAATCACCCTGGGAGAGCGGCTCGGAAACGGCCGGGAAAAAGCCGCAGTCCTCCGCTGTCAAAATCGTCAGCACCGCCGCCGCCTCATGGTGACCGCTGGAATCTATAGTAGCAAGGGAAGTCATACCGACAATGTCCACGCCCAATATGTTTTTCAGCTCCCTTGTGAGAGTCAGCGCGTCCATATCAGCGTCACAGAGCAAAATGCCGGCCGCGTTTTTTTCGAGAGCCAGCTTTTCTTTGATTGAGTCCGCCAGCTGGCGGGCGGCTTCCCCGGCGTCGTCTATCTCGTATGTAATGGCGGTAGCGCTTTTCATAGCAATTCAGTCCTTTCTGGCACAATATGATTTTATTATAGCACATAATACCAAACAATAGGAGGATTAAAGGAAGCGCGGCAAAAAATTTTGGTAATTATTGTTCCAGTTCAGGGCCGGATAGCTCCCCTGCGTTTGCCCCCGGCGGAGCTATCCGCCACCCAGAATAGTCGCCTTAGTCGTAAATTATGAGGACTGAGTCGCTTTTTGCGCGTTTGGTGAATAGGGCTTTGGAGCGGCAAAAAAGCGTCCGGCAGTGTAAGCCGGACGCCGAGGTCATCGTTATATTGGGCAATGTGAGGCGACCTTACGTATATTACAAGCCGCCAGAAATGAGGGGATGCCTGTCGTCGGTCGCGGCGCGCCTTTACGTATATCGGGAAATTTTAGGGGCGCGTTCTCTCCCAATATCTCACCGTCATTGATTGGTGGTCGCGTTGTACAGTTGCCGCGCTTCATCGCTGATTTCCAGTTTGTCTTGCGTTAGCTGGCTGGAAGTGTTTTGCGCCTCCGCCGCAAGCATCGCGGCTTTTTCCTTCTCGCTTAAAACGCCGTCGCCGTCCGCGTCGTATTTCTTTTCGGTTTCTGTTAATTTTGACGCGGTTGTTGTACCTGTAGTTGGAGATGCTGTGTTAATGCTGTTGATACTGTTGTTGATACTGTTGATATTCACTTCGTCGCCTCCTAAAAATTATATCGGGTTACCCTTGAATAAATTTAACATATGAATGTGAGTGAGGTATGAGAGCTTTGTGAATTTTGGTTGGCCGCTTTCGGGCTACCAGATGTCTAAATTGTGTTGAAACTGGTTCTGAGGACTAGTTCATAATAGTCAGAATAATACGAAAATAATAATACCCCTTGACAACGTCAAATGGTGGGATTATACTAATACATAGTAAACATCTATGTGTTGTATATTATCCCTGGGGGCGCGGAAAAAAAATTTGGTAAGGAGTTGAATTATGGTCGTATTCAAACAAATCACCGATCTGATCGGTAAAACCCCTCTTTTGGAACTCACCAATTATGAGAAGGAGTTGGAGCTTGGCGCCACTGTCCTGGGCAAGCTGGAGTATTTCAACCCAGCCGGCAGCGTGAAGGATCGTATCGCTAAGGCCATGATCGACGAGGCTGAGGCTAAAGGCGCTCTCAAGCCCGGCTCTGTCATCATTGAGCCTACCAGCGGCAATACCGGTATTGGCCTGGCCGCTGTGGCTGCCGCCAGAGGGTACAGAATCATCCTGACCATGCCGGAGACCATGAGCGTAGAGCGCCGTAATTTGCTGAAAGCTTATGGGGCTGAGTTGGTGCTGACAGACGGCGCCAAGGGGATGAAGGGCGCTATCGCCAAGGCCGATGAGCTGGCGGCTCAGACACCGGATAGTTTTATCCCCGGCCAATTCGTCAACCCGGCTAATCCCGCCGTTCACAAGGCCACCACCGGCCCGGAGATCTGGGAAGATACCGAGGGCAAGGTAGATATTCTGGTGGGCGGCGTGGGTACCGGCGGCACCATTACCGGGGCCGGGGAGTACCTGAAATCCAAAAGCCCGCGGGTCAAGGTGGTGGCGGTGGAGCCGGCGGCGTCGCCGGTGCTGTCCAAAGGTGAGGCCGGCCCTCATAAAATTCAGGGAATAGGGGCCGGGTTTGTGCCGGAGGTTTTGAATACAGATATTTATGATGAGATCATCGCGGTAGAGAATGAGGCCGCTTTTGAGACAGGCCGCTTGCTGGCCAAAAAAGAGGGCCTGCTGGTGGGAATATCTTCCGGGGCGGCGGTGTGGGCGGCGGCCCGGTTGGCGAAGCGGCCGGAGAATAAGGATAAAGTCATTGTGGTGGTTTTGCCGGATACGGGCGAGCGGTATTTGTCCACACCTATGTTCGCCGAGTAAATTCTCTCCCTCTAAGTTATTGCCCCCCTATTTCCTCCTTTATAAGGACAGGGCGCTTTTTCAGGCCCTGTCCCTTTTTTTGCCCTTAGCGAGATTGAAGTTAAGAACAGATCTATGATTTGAAGCCGCCATAAGGGTTCCACACTATTAGTGGCGAAGGATTTTTGTTGCGAAAACATTGCATATGATATATAATTGCGGTACATATGAATAGAAGGGGGGCATTACGCATATGGCAACAGTAAATTATTCTCTACGAGTAGACGAGGCAGATAAACAACGAGCCGAGCAGGTGTTTAGGTCATTGGGCATGTCATTCTCAACTGGTATTAACATTTACCTCAAAACCGTAGGTCGACAGCAAAAGATACCGTTCCCTCTCGCGCTTGATAAGCAGGCGGCGGAAACTACTATAACCAAAGCCATACGCGCGGACAAGGAACGGGCTTTTCATGCCCTAAACGGTATATTGGCTGGACATAACGTCAATTTAGATCAAGAACGAGAAGAAAGGGTTAATTCCTAATGAAAGTATTACTGGACACAAATGTTATCCTGGATTTCTTTCTTGTTCGTGAGCCGCGTTATGAAAACGTCAAAAAGATATTCGAATTAGTCTATCAAGAAAAGATTGAGGCATACACCACTTCTAACAGCATTACTGACATATACTATATCGTAGCCAAAAGACTGGGGAATGGCGCGGCGCGTGGCGTGTTGAGCAATTTGTTTAATCTGTTGGCTATTATTGCCGTTAATGGTGATGACTGTATTTTTGCGCTGGACATACCGATAACTGACTACGAGGATGCCCTGATAGCTACTTGCGCCCAAAGGGACGATATGGACTATGTTATTACCCATGATGTTGAGTTTCTCGCGGTTGCCTCATCAATTGTGTATGTGATCGCTCCTTCAGATTTTCTGAAAATGATTTCTTGAAAAGCTTTGAAAAGCCCGCCTATGGCGTTAGCTCGTTGGGCGCGGCTCGTTGGGCGCGGCTATTGACAAGCCGGCGAAAAACGGTATAATTCCTTATAGGCGTTGTCCGCTATCAGAGGATTATAGTCTACTGACAGCGGACTTTCAGTTTAGTTGCGAGGAGCGCGGGGATATGGCCTTGATCATCAAAAAATTCGGCGGGACCTCAGTCAGCACCCCCCAACGGCGGCGACAGGTGCTGGAGAAGATCATCCGGGAAAAGGAAAAGGGCAATGATGTGGCGGTGGTGGTGTCAGCTATGGGTCGGCGAGGCGATCCTTACGCTACCGATACTTTTTTGGATATACTGCGGGAGGCGGCCCCTGAGGCGGCGCCCCGAACCAGGGATTTGCTGGCCGCTTGCGGCGAGGTGATAGCGGCTTGTATTGTGGCCGAGGAATTGGCGGCCAGGGGATATCCGGCGCTTCCTTTTACCGGTTCGCAAGCGGGGATTCAGACGGATAGCAATTTTACCAATGGCGCCGTAAAGGCGGTGGCGCCAGAGCGCTTGCGGGCGGCGCTGGCGGCGGGATCCATCGCGGTGGTGACCGGGTTTCAGGGATGTGACGCCGCGGGGGATCTGGTGACCCTGGGCCGGGGGGGCAGCGATACTACCGCCATAGCCTTGGGCGGCGCGCTGGCGGCGGATGTGGTGGAGATTTTTACCGATGTGCCGGGCATCGCCTATACAGATCCCCGCTTGGTGCCCTCGGCGCCCTTTTTGGCTTCGATCGCTTTCGAGCCAATGTATATTTTGGCGAAGACCGGCGCCAAGGTGATCCATCACCGGGCGGTGGAGACGGCGATCCAGTTTGAGCGGCCCTTTTGGGTGAGATCCACTTTTTCCGAGGAACCGGGCACCTTGGTGGGCAGGCCGGGGGAAGCGCCCGGCGGCCTTTACGGCATCGCTTTGCTAAATGGTATGGCCTTGGCCAGCCGGACGGCGGATCCGGAGGGGGAGTTGGCGGCGTTGGCGTGCAATGAGTGGTTTTATATCACAAAGCCGGGGCGGGTCGCCGCTGTGCTGGCGCCGGAAAGGCTGAGGGAGCTGCCGGCGGGCTGTCAGGTACGGGAGGCCGGGGCGATCACCCTGCAATGGGCGCCGGAGACTGGGGTAACGGCGGCGGCTGTAGCGGCGGCACTGGCGCCTTACGGGGCCGGGCCGGAGGATTATTTTCCGGTGCCGGGGGGCGGGGCCTGGATTGTCCCGCCGGCCCAGGCGCCGGCGGCGGTGATGGCGCTGTACCGCGCGCCCTTGGGCGGCGGTTGAGAGGATGAGAGAGGGGTTTATACCATGATTAACAAAATTGAGCGGGTAATGGCGGCCAACCGGGGCGAGATCGCCGTCCGTATATTTAGGGCCTGCAATGAGCTGGGGATGCGAACCCTGGCCATTCATTCCAAGGAGGACAGCCTGAGCCTTTTTCGCTCCAAGGCTGACGAGTCTTATATGGTGGGGGAAAATCTCAGCCCTTTGGCGGCTTATCTGGATATTGACCGCATCGTGAGCCTGGCGAAAAAGAAGCAGGTGGACGCCATCCATCCCGGCTACGGCTTTCTCTCGGAAAATCCCGACTTTGCCAGGGCCTGCCAGCGGGCGGGCATTATTTTTATCGGGCCGCCGGCGGCTGTCCTGGAAAAGGTGGGCGACAAGATCAACGCCAAAAAGGTGGCGGCGGACTGCGGCGTGCCCACGATTCCCGGCAGCCGGTCGCCGCTGGCCTCGATCGAGGAGGCGCTGGCCCTGGCCGAGACCTGCGGGTACCCGGTGATCCTGAAAGCCTCCGCCGGCGGCGGCGGGCGGGGAATGCGCCTGGCCGCCAACCCGGAGGAATTGCGGGCGGGATACGGGCTGGTGCGCAATGAGGCCAGAAAGGCTTTTGGCAGTGACGCCATCTTTATTGAGAAATATTTGCCCAATCCCAAGCATATCGAGGTGCAGATCCTGGCGGACGCCTACGGCGGCGTAGTTCACCTTCATGAGCGAGACTGCTCCGTGCAGCGCCGTTACCAAAAGGTAGTGGAGTATGCCCCGGCCTTTACCGTGGATCCGGCCGTACGGGCAAAGCTGTACCGGGACGCCGTCGCCATCGCCAAGGCTGTGGGTTATGTCAACGCCGGCACGGTGGAATTTTTGGTGGACGACCGGGGCAATTATTTTTTCATTGAGATGAATCCCCGGATTCAGGTGGAGCATACGGTAACGGAGATGGTGACCGGCGTCGATATCGTGCAGGCCCAGGTGCTGATTGCCAAAGGGTATGCCCTGGACTCCCCGGAGATTGGCATTCCGGGGCAGGCGGCGATCGAGACCAGGGGTTTCGCTATCCAATGCCGGATCACCACGGAGGATCCCCGCAATAATTTTCTGCCGGATACAGGTAAAATCACGACTTATCGCAGCGGCGGCGGCTTTGGTGTGCGGCTGGACGCCGGCAACGCTTTCGCCGGAGCGGTGATCACGCCTTATTACGACAGCCTGCTGGTAAAAATCACTACCACGGATCGCAGCTTTCAGGGGACGATCAACAAGGCGCTGCGCTCTATCGGCGAGATCCGCATTCGGGGCGTGAAAACCAATATCGCTTTTATCAGCAATATTTTGCGCCATCCGGTTTTTCAGGCCGGCGACTGCCATACGAAGTTTATTGACGAGACGCCGGCTCTGTTCGAGATCGAGCAGCCCCAGGATCGGGCCACCAAGGTGCTGCGGCGGCTGGGCGAGAAAATCCTGAGCCAAAAGCTGACGGAGAAGCCGGCCTTTGACAAGCCCCGGATACCGGCTGTGCCGGAGGCGACGTCGGGCGGCGGGCCAAAAGAGCTGCTGGACAGCCAGGGTCCGGCGGCGGTCAGCCGCTGGGCGCTGGCCCAGTCAAAGCTGCTGATTTGCGACACTACTTTGCGGGACGCCCATCAATCCCTGCTGGCGACCAGAGTACGTACCAGGGATATGCTGAATATCGCCCGGGCTACCTCTTATATTTTGCGGGACGCCTTTTCCCTGGAAATGTGGGGCGGCGCCACTTTTGACGTTAGCTACCGTTTCCTGCGGGAATCCCCCTGGAACCGGCTGGACGAGCTGCGGCGGCGGATTCCCAATATTCTCTTTCAGATGCTTTTCCGAGGCGCCAACGCGGTGGGGTATACCAATTATCCGGATAATGTGATCCGAACCTTTATCCGGGAAGCGGCGGCGGGGGGCATCGATATTTTCCGGATTTTCGACAGCCTGAATTGGCTGCCGGGGATGGAGCTGGCTATTGAGGAAGTGCTGCGGGCCGGCAAGATAGCGGAGGGCGCGATTTGTTATACCGGCGATATCACCGACCCCAAGCGGGATAAATACCCGCTGCGCTATTATGTGGATTTGGCGAAGGAGCTGGCCCGGCGGGGCATCCATTTTCTCTGTATCAAGGACATGGCCGGCTTGTTGCGGCCCTACGGCGCCAAAATGCTGGTGAGGGCTTTGAAAGAGGCGGTGGATATTCCCGTGCGCCTGCATACTCATGATACCAGCGGCAATCAGATCGCGGCTTACCTGCTGGCGGCGGAGGCGGGGGTGGATGTTGTGGATTGCGCTATCGGCAGCATGGCCTCGCTGACCAGCCAGCCCTCGTTTAACTCTTTGGCGGCGGCTTTGGCCGGCGGCCCGCGGGCTACGGGGTTTGATCCTTTAGAACTGCAAAAATTGAGCGATTATTGGGAAGACGTGCGGCCGATGTACCGGCAGTTTGAGTCGGATTTGAAAGCGCCCAACGCGGATATTTATCGCTATGAGATACCCGGCGGCCAATATAGCAACTTAAAGCCCCAGGTGGAGAGCCTGGGCCTGGGGCACCGGTTTGACGAGGTGAAGGAGAAATACCGGGAGGCCAACGAGATTTTGGGCGATATCGTGAAGGTGACGCCCTCGTCTAAAATGGTGGGGGATTTGGCCATATTTATGACCCAAAATAACCTGACGGGGGAAAATATAGTATCCGAGGGTCAAAGGTTGGCTTTTCCGGATTCGGTCGTGTCGTATTTTCAGGGCATGATGGGGCAGCCGGCGGGGGGCTTTCCCAAGGAATTGCAGGCGGCGGCGCTGAAAGGCAAGGAGGCTGTGACCTGCCGGCCGGGGGAGCTTTTGCCGCCGGCGGACTTTGAGGCGGCGGCCCGGCACCTGGCGGCGATGCTGGGCCATGAGCCTACCGGCCGGGATATTATCGGCTGGTGCCTGTACCCCAAGGTGCTGGAGGAATATATCCGGCACCGGCAGGAGAACGCGGACGTCAGCCGGATGGAGACCTCGGTATTTTTCCTGGGCATGACGCCGGGGGAAATGACGGAGTTGACTATTGAGGACGGGAAGACCTTGCTGATCAAATATGTGGGCAAGGGAGAGGCCAACGACGACGGCACCCGGGATATGTTGTTTGAGTTGAATGGCGTCCGCCGGGAGGTGACGGTGCCGGATGATTCCCTAAAGGTCGTTCGGGAAAAGGTGACGATGGCTAATCCAGCCAATAAGCTGGAGGTTGGCTCCAGCCTGCCGGGCGCGGTGTCCAAGCTGTTGGTGAGGGAAGGGGAGCAGGTAAAGGAGGGCCAGGCGCTGGCGGTGATTGAGGCGATGAAGATGGAGGTGAGCATCGCCGCCCCGGTGGCCGGCGCGGTGAAAAGCCTGGCTGTGCGGGAGCGGGACAGCGTGAGGGCCGGGCAGCTGCTGCTGACGCTGAGCTGAGGCGGCGTGGCCCTGAGGCATGTGGGGGCTGAGGCCGTGGCCTGACCGCCTGGCCGTGGCGCTGGCGCCGCGCGTGTCTATTCAGCTCTCCCCAAT
>JAISDE010000081.1 GCA_031265035.1 Peptococcaceae bacterium
GGGCAACCTTGACCTTTTCGTACAATTCTGGCAGCGTCAGGACTTTCGTTGGGAGGTCGGTCGCCTGCTCGGACAAAACTTTGCCCGCGCCGGCGGCGTCTGTCCCGTTGGCGGTGGGCGCGTCAGTGAAAGCCCCGCCGCCCGCCCCGTCGACCAGCGCCCCCAAGGGCGCCCCGCCGCCGGGCAGCAACAATAAAATACATAATACCGCGCAACAGAAGCGCCTCACCGGATATCCCCCCCGACCAGTCCAGTATAGTCCAGTATAGTCCAGCCTTTATGATCAGCGGCTGTTATTCCCGGGATCCCAAGTCTTCTGTGGCGGTGCTCTCGCCGGCCACCGCCGCGTCAATTTGTCCGGCCAAATCCACCAGCCGATCTAATTCCTGGGAAATCTCCCGCAAGACCAGCTGATCTTCCTCATTGGACAAAGGATTGGTGGAACGGGCGATCAGACGGCCCGGTATCGGTCCCTCGCCCTCCAGCACCAGACCGTTGCCTGTTTCCGGCAAAACGGAATCGGGAAAAGCGTTTGGCCCGTCGCCGACCGCTTGCCCACAGCTGATCAGGCTCGCCGCCAGCAGTAAGGATACCGCTAAAAGCGTCGCCAGCGCGATCAGTCTAACGCGGTATTTGCCGCGGCCTTTGCCGCCGCCGGCGAACAATTTCCCTAACACCGGTTTCCCTCACTTTCGCGGCCACCCGGGCTAATCACAAAAGCGCCGGGTACCAACATTTTTATTATACGCCGATTTTCCTCAGATGTTTTAAACAATTTGTCATTTGTTTGTGAACAAAAATTAAATTCGCGGACAAAAATTAAAGCGGGTCAACCGGCAGGGTAAACCATATTTTTGTGCCCTGGCCGGGGACGCTCTCAATCCAGATCCGGCCGCCGTGCTGCTCCACCATGACCTTGGTGATGTTCAGGCCCAGGCCGGCGCCGCCGGTGCCGCTATGCCGGGATTTGTCCGTGCGGTAAAACCGCTCGAAGACCAGGGGCAGTTCCGTCGCGTCGATCCCGACGCCGGTGTCGATTACCCCAAAGCGCGCCCATTTTCCTTGCCGTTCCACCCTCACCGCGATGGTGCCCGGCGGATCCGTGTATTTGATGGCGTTGCTCAATAGATTCAGCATAATCTGCCGGAAACGATCCGTGTCCGCGGTGACGTACAAATCATCCGGGCAAAATACCTCCACCCGCAGGCCCGGCTTTTTTTCCTTGACATTCAGCGTGCCCACAATAAAAATCAGCGCCTCAAATATCCGGAATCTTTCCGGGAACATATCGCCGACGCCGTTTTCCAGCTTGGCCAGATCCAGAATCTCCCCGGTGAGGCTGATCATGCGCCGGGTTTCCTCCTGGATGATCGTCAGCACGCCGGGCATCTCCCGCTCGGCTACCAGACCGTCGCTCATGCCCTGGACAAACCCCAAAATGGAGGTTAGCGGGGTGCGCAGCTCATGGGAAATCCCGGCGAGAAAATCCCGACGGATATTCTCGACCCGCTCCAGCTTCCTTTTCATGTCGTTGAAGACCTCGACCAAACGGCCCAACTCGTCATTGCCCACATTAGCCAGATCCTCCACCGGCTCACCGGAGGCCAGACGGGAGGCGGCCCGCTCCATATCCCGCAGGGACTTGGCGGTTCTGGCGGCGTAGAGGTAGATCACCACAGCGCTCAATACCGCCACAAAAGCGCCGATGGCCCAAATCTGCCGATAAACCTGAAACAGGCCGCTACGGATCTGCTCTACCGGGGAATATTGGATGATGGCGCCCCTGGGAATCCCGTCCACCAGCAGGGGCATCCCGTAAAAGACCATATAGGAGTCCGTGGGCCGGTTGTATTTTTGCTTGCGGAATACCTCTTTCCCTTGCATAATGCTGATTAAATCCCGGGCCAACTCGCCGGAGGTGTCGGCCGACGCCTGCAAACTCGCCAAATCCTCCCAATTGATCTCCAGGGCGTAGATCCGGGCGTCCATCCCATAACCGATGGAGTAAAGGGCCTCGTCCAGGCCCTCCTGGCCCAGCGCGCCCTGGTACATGTTGTTGATCTGGCGGTTGACCACCGCGCCGCTGCGGGCCAGGGCCTTTTCCTTGTCGGCGAACACGACACCCTGGTAAATGAAAGACATGGCCGCGGTGAACGCGGCCAGGGTCAACGCGAAAATCACCAGATAACCGAACAGCAATTTGGCGAACATCGACCTAAACACAGCTTTGCCTTATTCCTCCTTAGCTATGACTAACCTTCCTCCAGCTTGTAGCCTATGCCCCAGATGGTTTTGATCAGCCAGCCGTTTTCCGGCTTCTCCAGCTTTTCCCGCAAGCGCTTGACATGGACGTCCACTGTCCTGGTATCCCCAAAATAGGTGTAGCCCCATACTTTCTCCAGCAGCTGCTCCCGGGAAAAAACTATGTCCCGGTGCTGGAGCAGGAAATAAAGGAGTTGAATCTCCTTGGGCTTCAGATCCACAGTCTCCGCGCCCAAGGTCACCTGATAACGGCTCAGATCCACGGTGAGGTTGCCGGCGGACAACGCCGGCCGCTCCCGGCCCTCGTCGCTTTCCTGCTTGTCCCGCAGACGGGCTTTTACCCTGGCGACCAGCTCTTTTGTCTCAAAAGGCTTGACCATATAATCGTCGGCGCCGCTCTCAAAGCCTTGCAGCTTGTCGTCCAGCATATCCCTGGCCGTCAGCATGATAATGGGCACAGCGCTGATTCTGCGCACGGCGCGGCAGACATCCCAGCCGTCCATTACCGGCATCATCACGTCCAGAATGATCAGGTCGATTTTTTCCTTTTCCACAATTTCCAGCGCTTTTACACCGTCATTGGCCACTAAAACCTTAAACCCCTCGTTGACCAGATACATTTTCAGCAATCGGCAAATGTTTTCGTCGTCGTCCACCACCAGGATTCTTTTTTCTTCCATCAACACCGCCTCCTTCCGTCCTTTAGTAGTCTGTAACACCCAAAACTTTACCAAGCGCCGGCCTTTTTCCCGTCAGACGGCGTTGTCGTCAGTCGCCATACCGCAACGGGTATGCCTCCTTCCTCCGCCTTGTCTGGCGGAAAAAATTCTCGCCGCTTGCTGACAAGTTTTAGATGTTACAAACTACCAGTAGCGCCAGATCGGCCTTCCAGCTTCCTTAACCTGGCGCCAGATCAGCCTTCCAGCTCCTTTTGCGCCGCCCTGATTTTGGTCGCCAAGCCGGGCATTTTGTTTTTGGGCACAGCGCAGACCGCCAGCCGCAGACCGCCGGTCATGGGCACCAAGTAGATATTTGACGCCATCAGCTTTTCCGTCGTCAGCTTTGGCTCTTTCACCGGGATAGTGACAAAAAAGCCGCCGTAATAGGGCAAGACACGCAAGCCCACCGCCCGGGCCTCGTCGGTAAAAATCGCCGCCCTTTGACTCAGCAGCTCCGCCAAGGCCCGCCGCTCCTGATCGGCCCTGGCGCTAAGGATCGGATCGCCGCAGATCTTCGCCAGAATCTCTTGGGCGCCGCGAGAGCCGTTGGACCAGGCCCCCCGAGCGGAAAAGGAATGAATATTGGCAAAGTCCCGCATCACCGCCGCCGAGGGGTGAAAGCCCACAATGGCGCCGCAGCGCATGCCGTAAATAAAGAAGGATTTGGACATGCTGAACGCGATCACTACCTGCATATTTTCCGGCAAATCCGTGAACATGCCCAAAAACCGGCGGGCCTCCCTGGGGTCGCCGCAGTAATCAGCGTAAGCCATATCCAGGCCGACAATCACCTTTTTGCCGCTGGCCGTCGCCTGCTGCCGCAAAAAGGGGATGAGTTCCGCCCAATCCGCTTGGGACATGCTGTATCCTGTCGGGTTGTGCCCCGGCGTATTGAAAATGATCAGCATATTGTTTTGCCGCTCCAGTGTCTGTCTTACCTTGGCCTTGATATCCGCCGTATTGAAAGCGGATTTCTCGTCAAACATGGCGTAGGTGTCCGTCCGCCGCCGGCTTTCCTGGGCGATGGTGCGATACGGCGCCCAGTGCCAATCCGGGATCAGCGCCGTCTCCCGATCATCCAGATAATTGGCGATCATCAGCCGGACGGCGCCGGTTCCCCCCGGCGTGCCTACCGCCCCGGCAATCGTGCCGGCGGGCTGAAAGCCCTGAAAGGTATATTGGATCGCGGCCGCGATAAATTCCGGCGAGCCGGCGATAGCGGCGTAGTCCATCAAATCCTCCGCCGGCAGTTTGCGGTATTCCTCATCCACCACCGGCAGGATGCTGAGACTGCCGTCCTCATTGCGCATAGCCCCGATCGAGCCGTCGATAATCGCCTCGGCGCCGGGCAGCTTTTTCGCCTCCCGAATTTTCGCCACCACAGCGAAAACGGAATCCGGTTCGCTGCCTTTTCCCGCGGCGTGAGCCGCCGCCATAGATTGTATAGACATAAAGTACCTCCCAATAAGAGAATTTGCCGCGCAATTTGCCGCGCTATGCCGCCGTACGGCGCGCTGTCGATATTACTGGATCTGTCGGTATTACTGGATCTGTCAATATTACTGGATCTGTCGATATTACCGGATACTGCCTCCCTAAACCTTTGGGCAGATTATATCATAACTTTCAGGTTTTATATAGCGCCGGTTTTAGGCGCCGCTCGCCGACACCCCGCCCGCGCCATACACCCCGCCGCCGGCGTCTCTCATTAGCAGGAGGGAGCCATTCATCAGCTCAACTTCCGCCCGGCTGTGGGTCACCATGATTACCCCGGCCCCCTTGGTATGCTCCAGAATATAAGCCGCCGTCGTCGCCTTGCTCTGCTCGTCCAGCCCGTTTAACGGCTCGTCCAGCAAAAAGACCTCGCCGCCGGCCAAAATCGCCCTGGCCACCGCCACCCGCCGCCGCATCCCGCCGGACAGCTCCCTGACCGGCTGGCTCAGGCTGTTCGCCAGCCCCAGCGCCGACAAATGCGCTATGGCCCGCTCCCGGGAAGCGCCCTGACCGCCGGGCAGGCGGACATTGGTGACGGCGCTGAAGCTTTCACACAGGCGATCCTCCTGAAATACAGCGCTGATCCGCCGGTTTTCCAGCCCCCGGATACTGCCGCTGTCGGCCGGGAACAGCCCCATCAGGATATGCAGCAATGTGGTTTTGCCGACGCCGGAGTCGCCCATAACGCAGACGGTCTGTCCCCCGGGGAAGACGGCGCTGAATGACCGCAGCACCGTTTTTTCGCCGTAGGCTTTACTCAGATCGGTGACCGTTATATCCACGCGCGCCCTGCCTTCCCGTCAGATTTTTTCCAGGCGATCATAAGCTTTGCGCAAGGCGGCCAGCAGCAATTTCTCAAACAAAACACTGGCCAGGATGACTACCGCCGTCCAAGCGAAAAGATCAGGAATGAGCAAATGAACCTTGGCCTCATAAAGCCGTTCCCCAATCGAGCCGGTGGGGATGCCAATCACCTCGGCGGCGACGCCGGCCTTCCAGGACATGCCCAAAGCCGCGCCGCAGGCGGAAACCACATAGGGCTTTAGCTGCGGCAAATAAATAAAAAGCAGCCGCCGGCCAAAGCCCAGACGAAACACCGCCGCCATCTCCAGCAATTGGGGGTCGGTGCCGAGGATCCCCTGCCGGACATTATTGTAGATGACCGGGAGTACCATCAGAAAAGCGATAAAAATCGACAGATTGGCGGCGGAAAGCCAAATCAGGCAGAGAATAATAAAAGACGCCACCGGCGCGGACTTGATCGCCGCGATATAAGGCCACAGCAGAATGTCGATCAAAGGGAGGCGGCTGCCGGCGATGCCCAAGACCGTCCCGATGAGCAAAGCGGCGAAAAAGCCGGTCAGGATGCGGGTAAAGGAAAAGCCTACAGCCAGCCAAAAGCCGCCGGTAAAGCATAAAGCGACCAAGCGGGCCAATACCTCTCCCGGCGGCGCCAGCAGTATCGGCTGATTCAGCAGCAAGGCGCCGACCTGCCAGACCGCCAGGGCCAACAGCGCGGAAAGCAGGCGGGGTGCCTTGCCGGCCCATTTTCCTTTTTCCCATTCCTTCCGGCCCATGCCTCACCCCTGTTTTTGCCGGCCTTATTTAATCCTTATTTGAGATTCAGATAAAAATCGTCGCCGGGCAAAGCGCCACCCACAGCCTCCGCTTTCTGCTCATACAGCACCCGCAGATAGCCGCTCGCGGCCTGACGCATTTCCTCCCCTTCCATGTAGACAATATTGCAAAGGGGAATGGCCTTTTCCGCTACCTGGGCCTTGACTATGCCGAATTCCTCCACCAGTTGGGCGCCCTCCCGCAGGTTGGCGTTGATATATTCCGTGGAGGCCCGATACTCGTCCAAAAATTCCCGTACCAAAACAGGGTTGTCCCGCGCGAAGTCCGTTCTGGCCACCAAAACGCCGGTGATCAGCAGGCTGCCGTTGTCCAGCGCCTCCCATTCCTGGGTGAGATTCAAGGCCAGGCGCAGATTCGGCAAATTGCCCTGGGCCACCGTGACAAATGGCTGGGGCAGCATAGCGACGCCGCCGCCCTGGCTCAGGAGGGCGACCACCTCGGCCGGCTCGGCCTTCCACTCAATGGTCACGTCCCGCTCCGGATCCAGGCCATTGGCGCTCAGGATATAGCGCAGGACGTACTCCGGCGTGGAACCCTTGCCGGTGGCGTAAATGGTTTTGCCCCGCAGATCCGCCGCCGCCGTCACCGTATCCCCTGTCTCTACCACATAAAGCACGCCCAGGGTATTGACGGCCAGCAGCCCAATCCCACCCCCTGTACGATTGTACAAAACCGCCGCCAGATTGGCGGGCACCGCCGCTATATCCAACTCGCCCTGCACCAATTTCGGCGTCAACTCGTCCGCCGAGCCGGCCAGCGTAAAATCATAGTGATTGCGGGAGGTACCCTCCTGGGCGTCTTTCAGCAAACGAACCATCCCCATCGTCGTCGGCCCGGTGAGGCCGCCCAGTCGAATGGTGGCCGCCTCGCCGCCAGGGGCCGCCGCCTCGCCGCCAGAGGCCGCCGCCTCGCCGCCAGGAGGCGTCGTCTCGCCGCCGGTGGCCGCCTCGCCGGTGGCCGCCTCATCGCTGGCCGCCCCGCTTGGCGCGACCGCCCCGCCGCCGGTCGTCCCGCCGCCGCAAGCGGTCAGCAGACCCGCCAGCAAAATTCCGCTCAATAGTCTAAGCCAGGTTTTTCTCGCAGTCATTTTTCACCTTTCCTATCCAAAATTCCGCTACGCCTGGGCGATCTCCGCCAGCCTGCCCGCGAAAGCCGCCGCCTGGCCATTGGCTGTGCCCAGATCCCGGCTCAATTGCTTATAAAGATATCGTATCACGTTTTTTCGGGTGATAATACCGATAAACATCCCTCGATCATCCACTACGGGAACAAAATTTTGATCCATGGATTTCAGCGCCATCTCATGCACATCGGTTTCCACGCGGATCGCCTCATTGTCCGAATGCCGGGGCACGGCGGCGATCAGCTGCGACTCCGCCTTTTTCAGATCCAGGCCGTACACGTTTTTGATCGCCCACAGCAGGTCTCCCTCGGTCAGCGTGCCCAAATACTCCCCGGTACGTTTCAGCACCGGGATCGCCGTATAACGGTGATACTCCATTTTCTCCAACACCTGCCGCAAAGTGTTATGCTCATAAACACAGGCCACTTCTTCTTTTGGCGTCAGAAAAAATAAAATGTTCATCTCATTTATTCCCTCTTTCGCTATATTTTCTATGTACCGACAGCTCCTAAAACCGATCGGCGAAGGCGCCGAAGCCGCAGGGCTTTTTGGCGGCAAAGCGGGTATGAGCCAATGTCGGCGCGTCGGATTTGTCCAGAATATCCTGCAAGGTAATGCTGTCCAGATAATCGGCGATCACTTGCTCCAGCCCCCGCCAAACGCTCAAGGTCTTGCAGAAGCCGCTGCGGAGGCATTCATTGGTCTCGCCGTCCAGACAGACGACCGGCGCTATGCTGCCCTCGGTAACTCGAATAATATAGCCTACAGTATATTGGTTGGGCGCTTTAGCCAATTTGTAGCCACCCTGAAACCCCCGGGTGGTTTTAAGAATATCGGTTTTTTTCAAAATCGGCATGATTTGCTCAAGGTAATTTTTCGAAATGCCTTGCCGGACGGCAATATCCTTTAACGGAATAAATCCCTCATCCTTGTGCTCCGCCAGATCCAGCAGCATCATCAGGGCGTAACGGCCTTTTGTGGATATTTTCATACGCGACACCTCTGTGTATCATTATACCACAGTTTGCCTGAAAGTTTGCCTGAATTTTTCGCGAAACTTACAGATAGCGAACTCGCGAACTTGCGGCTGGACGCTGGACTTGCGAACTTACAGATAACGAACGCCAACGGCATTGTCGGTAGCTGTGATCGGGAACGCGTCCTCCGCCATACAAACGACGCAACCCTCGCCGCGTCTCATATCAGAGATTTTGTCAAGCTGCTTGAACGCGGTTATGTCGCTCTTGTCGCAGTTGATGTGTTTTTTCATTTCGATGGGATACAGAACGCCGTTGCGTTTGATGAGCAAATCGATCTCATTCCCGTCCTTGTCGCGGAAAAAGTAGAAACTCATATTGGGCGTCACGCCGTTCGCGTTTGCCCAGGATTTAAGGATTTCCCCTATGACAAAGGTCTCAAACATCGCCCCTGCCATGGCCCCGTTTTGCAGAACCCGCGCGTTATCCCAACCGACCAAATAGCTCGCGAGACCTGTATCCAAGAAATAGGTCTTGGGCGTTTTGATCAACCTTTGCAGGATATTGTTGCTGTATGGCCTCAAAACATAAACAATGTTTGAGGCGATCAAAATCGAAAGCCATTTTTCGGCGGTTTGCTGGCTGATGCCCGTGTCCTTCGCTAAATCGGCGATATTGAGCAATTGCCCCGTCCGCGCCGCCATCGAAACCATAAATTTCTCGAATCGCGAAAGGTCGCCGACTTGTCCCAGTTTTGAAACGTCACGGTCAAGATAGGTTCGGACGTAACTCGCGTAAAACCGCGACCAATCTGTACCGCTTTCCACGATTTCGGGGAAGAACCCGCGCCAGATGTTCTCCCATACCGCATTGTATTTGAGTGGTTTGGGATCGCGTTTTTTCAGGTACTCCTGTGTTGGGATAAATCTCTCCCGAAAATCGTCGTTGAGAATTTCGCGGACGGAAAGCCCGTAAAGGTCGATTAGATTGACCCGCCCCGCCAAACTCTCGGTCATATTAGACATCATCTCGTAGCGTCGCGAGCCGGACAGCACGAACGCGCCTTTCGCGCCCGTTTTGTCAATATGAATCTTGATGTATGGGAAAAGCGAAGGCGCGTATTGAATCTCGTCAACAAAAACGGGCGGCTCAAACCGCGCGAAGAATTCTTCCGGCTGCCTCAACGCGAGAGTAAGCAATCTACTATCGTCCAAGGTCAATTCTCTGTGTTCGGTAAACAAAGTTTTGAGTACAGTGGATTTTCCAACCTGCCTCGCGCCTGTGACGCAGAGCGCGCCCTTTTCATTGATCGCTGATTTCAGCGCTTCTTCTATATGCCGTTTAATGTACATGGCGATTCCCCTCTCGGCTAAACTGCAACCACAATTGTATCATAGCCGATTACCGAGAAAAAATCAAGGCCGCGGAAAGGGAAAGCCTTGTTTGGGAACAAAAAAGACGGTATAATTTCCATAATTAAACGGTTATTATTTTTATATGAGGTGTGATATTAATGACAGGTAAAACAGGTAAGACAGGTAAAACAGGTAAGACAGGTAACATGCTCATCGCTCACGGCGGTGGGCCTACGCCCGTGATCAACGCCTCCCTGCGGGGCGCTATCGAGCAAGCCGGGCGGCACAAGGAAATCGGTAATATTTTTGGCGCTCGTTTTGGCGTGGAAGGCATTTTTAAAGACGAGCTGATCAACCTCGGCGCGCTGGCCGACGAAAAGATACGGTTGTTGAGCCATACTCCCGCCTCCGCCATCGGCTCCTGCCGGCGCAAGTTGGCGGATAACGACTACCCGCTGGTATTGGATTGCCTGAAAAGGCATAATATCCGGTACTTTTTTTACAACGGTGGCAACGACTCAATGGATACCTGCGATAAAATCCATAAGCTGGCCTGTCGGTCGGGCTATGAGGTACAGGTGATCGGGATTCCCAAAACTGTTGACAACGATCTCGCCGGTACCGATCACGCGCCGGGTTATGGCAGCGCCGCGCGCTACGCGGCTTTTTCCGCCTTGGAGCTGGCGCTGGACGCCGCTTCCCTGCCCGCCCGAGTCGTTGTGCTTGAGCTAATGGGACGCAACGCCGGCTGGATTACGGCGGCGGCCTCACTTTTTCAGGCGCTGATGCCCTGCGAGCATCTGGTATATCTGCCGGAGTTGGCCCTCGACCGGGAAAAGTTTCTGGTTGATGTCAGAGAGGCTTATGATCGAAAACGCGGCCTGCTAATCAGCGTAAGCGAAGGACTCAAGGATACCGCTGGCGCGTCGTTGGGAGATACCGGCATCCGGGACGAATTTGGGCACATCATTCACGGCGGCGCCGCCCAACATCTGGCGGATCTGATTATGGCGGAAACGGGCCTCAAGGCCCGAGCCGAAAAACCCGGCCTCCTTGGGCGGGTTAGCATGGCGCACCAATCCCCCACCGATTTGGCGGAGGCGTACGCGGTGGGCGCCGCCGCGGTAGAGGCGGCGGTCCGGGGAGAGAACGGGTCGATGGTATCGATTGAGGCGGAGCGAGAGCCGGCCTATACCTGGCGCTCCGGCCTCGTTCCCTTGGGCTTGGTGGCCAATATTGAGAAAACCTTTCCCCGGGAGTGGATCAATCCGGCCGGCAATGGGATATTGGCGCCTTTTCTGTCCTACTGCGCTCCCCTAGCGGACGCGCCGGCGCCGTCTTACGCCAGCTTTCTGCGGGATACGATAATCAGCGCGACCTAAAAAAGATTTTTTTCAAAACCGGGAACTATATCGCCTTGTCGCTTGTCTAAAGATCACCTCCGCGCTGAAGGAGGACGGAAAAGGCAGCAGGTACCCTGCCGATTCCGTTTCCCGACGCGCGGCGTGGCTTTCCCTTCCGCGTTATGTCTCAACCCTCATTTCAAGGCAAATCTTATCTTCCGTTGATTTTGTCTTCCGTCGCGTGATGAATCGGATACTTAAAAGGAGGTTTGACTTTTGGGAAACAACGCGTATACATCCAAGCCCAAGGCCTGTTATCAACTGATTGAGACCACCGAGAACTTTGAGGATTACGGCGCCGCCGTCGCTTACGGTATAAGTTACAGGGAAGCGCGGCCGGAGGAGACAGAACGCCCGGCCGTCGACGGCGAGATCCTCAATATATCCACCGAGCAGGACTTCGTAAAAAGATTAGTGGAGGATTTGCGCAGGCATGAGGTATCGCCTGTGCACCTCATGGACATTATTCATGATTATCTGCCGTAATTATCTGCCGTGATTATCTGCCGTAATTATTTGCCTTAATCAGGCGCTAAGCTCTCGCTTATCTGGCGCGTCGGGCTTTTGGCCTCGCCGCCTGTCTGGCGCGTCAGGCTTTTTTAATCCGTCGGCGGGCCGGCGCCTTGACCGGGGCAGGGGCCGGCGACGGGGCGGTTTTGACCCGCAAATAGAGATGAGCGCTATTGTTGTCGGGATTTTTGGCGGTTTTGATTTCCAGGAAATCCAGGGATTTGACGAATAAGCTTAATTTAGCGAAGCCAAAATTCCGCACGTCAAAATCGGAATAGCGCTTGACCAGGCGATTGCCCAACTCACTGATCAGCATCCAGCCCTCGTCGTCGGAGCTTTCCGTCAGGATCGCCCGGATGGCCCCGCTGATAGTCGGCAGGTGGGTAGCGGATTTGTTGGTATCCGGCGTCAATCCGTCCGAAAATTTTACCTGGCCCCGGCGGTCGCCTTCCCCGCCAAGGCGGTCGCCTTCCCCGCCAACCGTCGCGTAGGCGCCGGCCGTCTCGATCATCGGCCCGCCGCCCGCCGCCTCGGCGCCGGATTCCCGTTCCGCCCGCCCCGTCAGGCTACCGTAGGGCAAGCCGCCCCCTTCCTGCCGCTCCGGGCTGCCGAGCAAAATATCCAGATACTTAAAACGGCTGCAAGCCGAGATAAACGGCTTGGGGGTCTGACGATTACCCATACCAACCACGATCATGCCGCCTTCCCGCAAGCGGGCGGCCAGGCGGGTAAAATCGCTGTCGGAGGAAACCAGGCAAAAACCGTTGACCTGGCCGGTGTAAAAAATGTCCATGGCGTCAATGATCATCGCTGTGTCGGTGGAGTTTTTGCGGCTGGTATAGCCGAATTGCTGAATGGGCAGAATACAGTTTTCCAGCAGGACAGTCTTCCAGGGATTCAGGTTGGGGGTAGTCCAATCGCCATAGATTCTCTTGTAGGTAACAATCCCGTCGTTGGAGATCTCGTTTAAGATAAATTTGATGTATTTTTCCGAGATATTGTCGGCATCGATCAGCACCGCGAATTTGTTGTCACTGGCCATCCCATTATCACCTCATCATTCCAGCCAGCCGTCCAAAAGCTCATGGCTGATCTTCAACTGCCCGATAATATCCAGCTTCTGGGGGCATTTTTTTTCGCAGGCGCCACAGGCGACGCAAAGGGAACCGTGTCCCTTGCCGCGTTTCAGCAAAAAATATAATCTTTGCTGGGGCTGCAAACGGTCAAAAATCCTGGCGTTATTGTATATCTTGAAAATACGGGGGATATTGACGCCCTGGGGGCAGGGCAGGCAGTACTCGCAGCCGGTGCAGGGAATGAAACTCAGTTCCTCGTAGGCGGCCTTGACCCGGCCCAGAAGGTCTTTTTCCTCGGGGCTGAGGCAGCCGGGCAACGCGTCCGGCTGGGAAAAGATAGCGATATTCTCTTTTAATTGTTCCAGCGTGGTCATGCCGCTCAGGACGCAGCTGACCTCGGGGGAATTGATCAGATGGCGGAAAGCCCATTCGGCGGCGGAGCGGTTCGGCCACCGGCTGTCACCGTAGATACTCTGAATAGCCGCCGGCGGCGTCGCCAGGCCGCCGCCCCGCAAAGGCTCCATAATCACCAGGGCGCAGCCCTTCTCACCGGCCAGGCGAATCCCCGCCGCCGTAGCCTCTTTGTCCGTGTCGTAGAAATTCTGCTGAATCTGGCACATATCCCAGTCGCGATAGGATAAGACCTCCTGAAAGCAGGGGAAATTCCCGTGATAGGAAAAGCCTACCGCCCGGATCAAGCCCTCCGCCCGAAAACGCTCAAACTCCCCCGGAATATCCCGGCGCTTGATCTCGGCCCAGGTATCAGGGGTGATACTGTGGATCAGGTAGACATCCAGATAATCCGTTCGCAGCTTTTTCAGGGTGTTTTCCAGGTTGCGGCGAATATCCGCCTGGGTCTTCATGGCGAGCAGCGGCTGCTTCGTGGCGATTTTCACTTTTTCGCGATAGCCGCCGTCCAGGGCCTCGCCCAGAATAGCCTCGCTATTTTTGCTGTGGTAGGCATAAGCTGTGTCAAAGTAGGTAACGCCGTGATCCGCCGCGTACCGGATCAGCTGAAAAGCCCGCTCCGGATCCACTTTGCCGGCGTCCGGCCCCTCGGTAATCCGGGGCAGACGCATACACCCAAGCCCGAGAAGGGAAACGTCAAAGCCCAACCTGCCATAATTTCTACGTCGCAAGCGCCACTCCCCCTTTTTGCTTTTGTCACCCGAGTTGAGCCTATCGCCGCCCGGCTTGAGCTGACCGCCTTACCGCAGCGGCAGCAACGCGTCCAAAACGGCCTCCGCCGCCAGCCGCTCGCTGATGATATATTGCAGCGTAATGTTGATAATGTTGTCGTTTACTTTGTAAAAATAGATCTGCTGCCCTCTGGTGGCGTCGGCGTGGGAATAGGCCAAGCCAAGATAATTTTTACCGGCTATGAGCCGCTGGAACGGCTCCTCTACCGTAAAGCTGGCTGAGGTCTTGTTCAGCAGGCCGCGGAAATAGTCTACACTGGACTGGGCTGTGGCGTCCGCCACATTTTTATCCACCGCGATTTGCAGCATGATGCCGCCGTCGCCGCTGTGTACCGTCCCCTCCATCGATTTGCTGGAGGTGCTGCCGCTTATGGAAGAAGTTTGCAGCTGCCAGCCCTCCGGCAGCGCGAAGGTAAGATCCAGGGCCGCGCTGGTGTAGACGCCGTCCAGCCACTGGCCAAACTCGCTTTGCTTCGCGCGGGACGGCACAGAGGCGGAGGGCGCCACCGCCTGCTTGATCGGCAGGATATATTTTCCCGCCGCCGTTTCTTCCCGATTCCAGGAAGCGGAATAAATGTAGAAAGCGAGGGTTTCTGGCGCCGCCTCGACGGCCTCGGCCGCTTCCCCGCCTGCCGTCGCCGCTTCCCCGCCGCTGTCCGGGGCGGCTGACTCAGCCTCGGCCGCCCCGTCGCCCGCCGCCTCCGAATCGGCCGCCTCAGCCGTCGTCACCGTCTCAGGGGGCGGGATGCTGACAATGATGGTCTCGGCGTCGGTGTTGCCGCCGGCCAGCAGGATCGGATCGCTGACCGACGCCACCTCATCGAGCCAGAGGCCGTCGGCGCTCCGGATCCGGCGATTATAGAGCCGCCAGGAAAGATTCAGGTCGAGCAGCCGTACATCCAGCTCAATAGCGACCAGGCGGCCAGGCTCCCGGGTGACGGAAAAATGCTCCTTGTCCGCCTGATTTAACTCATAGGCGCCATGAAAGGTCACCTCGAACTGCGGCGTCTCCCCCGCATAAACGATAAAAGGCTCGCCGGGCAGGTAGGTGCCCTCAACGCCTAAGGCCGACTGCCTGCTGCCGCCGCCGCCAAACAAATTTTGGGCGAAGCCCGCCAGGCCGGTTTTTTCCCCCTCGCCTCTGCTTAAAAACCACAATACGCCGACGGCGATCGCCGCCACTAAAACCACACCGATGAGGATAGGAAATATTTTGCCGCGTCCCTTACCTTTGTCCGCCATGGTTGACGCTCCCCCTTAATTTCTCAATAACGCTTGAAAATATCCTTATTAAACATCTTTATTAAACATCCTTTTAAATATCCTTCGCGACATATCTCCTTTATTGTAACAGTCTTTTTCGGTAAGCGCAATCCCGCGGCCATAAGGCATTATCATTTTTACAGACCCTCTTTACTCCCTCTTTACAGGCCCCCATGCTTTACAGGCCCATGCCCCGCAGCAGGCCGTCTATACCGTCGCGTTTGAGGATCCCCTGATAATATTGGAGATTGTTGGCGATCAGCTCGTCAATTACCCGTATGCCCAGCAATTCCACCGGCGCTTTGTCGTCGGTGAGGATCAGCGGGCCGGGCGTCGCCTCCCGCAGCCCATCCCTGAGATTGATCAGCAAATCTTTCAGCGGCTCCCCGTCCGGCAAGAGAGACAGCCCCTCCGCCAGGCTCTCCCGCAATCCGGGCCCTTCGGCGGCAAAGAGGATGGTATTGGTGATATTGGGCAGCACCATCGTGTAGACATGGTCAAATACTGACCGGATGGTATCCTGAAGGTAATCGTTGATGGCGCCTTCCTTGCCGGAGCGCATGTTCATGTTGACCATCAAAACCCCGCCCTCCCTGAGGTGGGCCTTGACCGCCGTGAAAAACTCCAGGCTGGACATCTGGAAGGGAATGGTAATATCCTGGTAGGCGTCCACCAGAATCAGGTCATATAGGCCGCTGTTTTGCAGATAGGCCCGGCCGTCATAAACGCTGACCGCCACATTTTCCGGCAGCTGGAAATATTCCTCCGCCAGCGCTACGATCTTCGCGTCGATTTCCACGCCCTCAACGGACAGGCTGGGAAAATATTTTTGGCACAAGGCGGCATAAGTGCCGGTGCCGAGACCCAGGATCAGCAGATTTTGGGCGGGCGTCTCGCCGCTATTTTGCCCCGGCCCGCCGGCGGGCGCCGCCGTCTCGCCGCCGTTTGGCCTGGCCCCGGCGGCGGATACCGCTGGGACGCCGGTTATCAACGGCCCGGCCAGGGCGTACTCATAATACAGCCCTGTCAGCGTCCCGTCTTTCATCAGGATGGATTGCACGCCCTCCAATACATTGGTAGAAAAAATGACGCTCCGCTCAGTTTCTTTTACCTGCAAATAGTTGTAGATGGATTCCCCCTCATACAACAGGTCGGACTCCCAAAAAGCGAAGCTGTTTTCCACCGGCAGGAACAAAAGCCCCAAAATCAGGGCCAGGGAGACGGCGCCGCGAGCCTTGTGCCTGTGGGCCGAAAAAAAATACGCCCCGCTGATAGCCGCCAAAATAGCGGCGAAAATCAAAAAGGTGGCGGCAGTGCCTACGGCGGGGATGGTGACAAAGGTAGGTAAAAAGGTGCCGATAATGCTGCCGACGGTGTTGACAGCCTCCAGCTGACCGACGATTTTGCCGTTTTCCTCCAAATTGTCCACGGAAAATTTGATCAGGGCCGGGGAAACGGTGCCCAGAAGCAAAAGCGGGAACACAAAAATCAGGAAGCAGGAGACCAGGGAGGCCCAGACCAGAAAATTACCGGTGACCAGCATCGCCAGCAGCAGGGAAACACCGGCGATCACATATTTGCCGGCAAAGGGGATCGCCGCCGTCCAAAGGGCGGCGATCAGCAGGCGGGAGTAAAGGCGGGCGGGATCGGGATTTTTGTCCACCGCCCGGCCGCCGATCACATGGCCCAGGGCCAGCGCGATCATGATCGTGCCGATGATCACCGTCCAAACGATCTGAGACGAGCTGAAATAAGGCGCCAGCAAGCGGCTGGCCCCCAGCTCAATGGCCATGATGGACATGCCGGAAAAAAAGGCGGTAATATATAAAAAATATTTATTTCCCGCCAAGAGCTTTTTGGTCATCATCTTCCTCCCGTTTTCAGTTTTTCAACCGGCCGGGCATAATATCCGGCCCCCAAGGCCCGGTAAGAATTATATCACCAACCACAGCCGCCCGCAAGGCCGGGAGCCGCGCCGCCGGGAGCCGCGTCCGCGCTTCCCGCCAAAGGCCGCTGAAGGCCCCCCGCCAAAGGCGTCCCGGCTCCCGGCGTCCCGCCAAGGCCCCGGAAGGCCCCGGAAGGCCCCGGGGGCGAAAAAATTTATCCCGCCAAAGGCTTGACACGCCAGGCCAGGTATATTAAACTCTTTTTGTTATCCAATTATATGCCCACCAGCCCCGGTGTGTTGATAATGGATTTTGAAGTGTTTTTAGGAGGAATTATCGTGACGACCTTCATGGCAAAACATGGCCAAGTCCAGCGCGCGTGGTATGTCCTTGACGCTGAAGGCAAGACCCTGGGCGCTTTGGCCGTGGAAGCCGCGGTACTTCTGCGGGGAAAGCATAAACCGATTTATACGCCTCATGTGGATACGGGCGATTTCGTAATTGTGATCAACGCGGAAAAAGTGCGGCTCACAGGTAAAAAACCGCAGCAAAAGGAATGGATTACCCATTCCCCCTATCCCGGCGGCTTAAAACGCGTGACCTATGGCGTCTTGCTTCGGACAAAGCCGGAGCGGGTGGTGGAAAAGGCCATCAAAGGGATGCTGCCAAAGAATAAATTAGGCGACCAGATGTATCGCAAGCTGAAAGTATACCGGGGGCCGGAACACCCCCATCAGGCCCAGCAGCCGGTACTGTGGGTCAGCCGGCAGGCGTAAAGGAGGGAGATTCGCGAGATGGCGCAGACAGTTCAATATAGAGGCACAGGCCGACGGAAAACCTCTGTGGCGCAGGTGCGGTTGATTCCCGGTGAGGGCAAGGTGCTGATCAATAAACGTATCCTTACCGAGTATTTTGGCAAAAAGACGCTGGAAATGGTGGTCAAGCAGCCGTTGGCGCTGACCAAGACCGAGGGCCGGTACGATATTTTGGCCACGGTAAAAGGCGGCGGGATCACCGGGCAGGCCGGCGCGATCCGGCTGGGTATCGCCAGGGCATTGTTGAAAATGGATATAGAGATGCGGCCCGCGCTAAAAAAGGCCGGCTTTCTCACCCGCGACCCTCGTATGAAAGAGCGGAAAAAGTATGGGCTGAAAGGCGCCCGCAGAGCGCCGCAGTTCTCCAAGCGCTAAAGCTTGGCGGCAAGCAAAAAGCGCGAAAGCACAAAAGCGCGAAAGCAAAAAAAGCACAAAAGAGCGAAAGCAAAAAAAGCGCGACAGATGGGCCTCAACGTTTTTACGGTTGAGGCCCATCTTCGCGTCCTAATTAAATTTCAACTTTTCCTTAAAAACCCCGCCGCCCAAAGGCGTCGTCCGTTATTCCGGCTCGCCGTAGAGATAACGGTAAAAGGGCGCGTCGCACCAGATGGGAACCTGCGTGACCTCCAGCTTTGGATCTATATTCTGGAAAACTGACAGCACACCGGCCCGATTTTCCTCCAGGCTGAAAGGATGAATGGAATAAACGCCGTTGGACAGCACATTATCATAGATTTTGTGATAACCGTCGCCCATGTCGAAATAGGAGTAATACAGAGGCTGCCACCAGGAGCTATACAAGAGGCGCTTACCTTCCTCGCCGCTGTTTTTCTTGGCGTAATCCAGCACCAACCGATCCAGCGCCGCCATGTCCGCCGGGTCAGAGAATTCCAGCACCATGTCATATTCGGTGGCGTAAGCCAGCATCAGGTCGTCCCGAATAGTCCGGACCTCATAGGTTGGCGTCGGCTCGCCAGGCGCGCCCCATTCAGGCAGATATTGGTAAATTGAGATTTTTGGCTCAAACTGCACCCTCGCCACAATCCCCTCGCTATTTAGCAAGGCCAGCAACTGTCGGGCGTGCTTGATATCGCTGTGCCCGTAAATCAGGGTCAATTCCGGCAGAAAACGGGCGTCGTTGGCGCTGGATTTCAGATTAAAACCGGTGGTCGCTTTTTGGGTGACCATTTCCGCCCCGACGGACGAAAGCTTCTCGTCGTCAAAGAGCGTCAGCGCTTCCCAGCGATTGACAAACTCGGCGTAAATCCCCGGCTCATCGGTATAACCCAAATAATTGCGGGAAACGCCGTTGATATCCGCCACCGCCATCAGCAGGGAGATCACGGACGCGCTGCCGGACTCCTGATTGGCGGCCGCCAGTTTGGCGCCGCTTTGATCGATCAGTCCGACGTCCAGGGCGCAAGCCACATAAGGAGCGTAGCTGGCGGGCACGCCGGTAACGCCGGCCGCGGCCAGCGAGGCGGCCGCTTTCTCACTGGTATACACCAGGGCCAATTCTTCCAGATTGGCCCCGATCACGGCGCCTTTCACGGCGTCCAAAGCGCCCAGGCCGTATTTGGGATTGGCAGGGGTTAATGCCTCAGCTCCGACCCCATCCTCCGGTTGCAGTTTTAGCAAAGCGTCGGCGAATTCCTGCCGGGTGATTTCCTTGGTAATGTCGATGTCGAAATAAGTGGACAAATAAGCCGCCTTGCTCTCCTGGCTGTCCTCATGCCCCGCTGCCAGCATACTGCCGGGCAACAAGACCAGGCATAAGCACAACACCGTCAGCGCCAGCCAAAGCCGGCCGTTCCTAAACGCTCGTCCCATTTTTATCTTCCCCTTTCTTTTTTTGCTCTCCGGTTTTCTCAGACAGGCCGCGGCGGCGGATAAGGGAAAAAACGGCTTGCCAAAATACGGCGCATAAACATATTATGCCATGACTAAAGGGTGGGATCAAGCCGTTAGCGCGAATTTCACGACAGCTTTCACGATCTTTATAATTATGCCCAATGAAGGTTAGGCGGCGGTTCCTTGTTTGAGTGGGCAAGCTTTTGAGTTTTGATTATACTGGCGAATAAAGTGAGTAAAATAGCGGGGCGGCTGGGTTTTTATCCCAGCCGCCCCGCTATTTATGTGTGTGTGTGTGTGTGTGTCGTAGCGCATACCCCGCCGTGGGTCAGATCAGGCGCTCCAGGAGACGGCGGAGTATGACCGCCGCCTCGGCCCGGGTGACCTCGCTCTTGGGCGCTAGCAGGACGACGCCGTCCTTGCCTGCCCGGCCCGCCAGCAACCCTGTCTCCACGGCCCAGCGGATGACCTCTGTCGCCCAGGCGGACACATCGGCCCGGTCGGCGAAGCCTGCCAGGGGATCCGCCGCCGGGGCGGGGGAGTTGGCGGCAGAGCCAGTCGCCGCGCCGGCAGATGAGCCGGCGCCGCTGGCGGCTGTGCCAGTAGCCGCGTTCGTGCCAGAGCCGGCGGCGGGGTTGGTAGCAGAGCCGGCGCTAGCGCCGGCAGCCCCGCCGCCCGTCTCAGACCCGGTCGCGACCCCGGCCCCGGTCGCGGCCTCAGCCCCGGTTGCAGCCTCGGCTCCAGACCCGGTCGCCCCGACCAGGTCGCTGCCCAGATAGCGGGCGTACCGGTACAGGGTGGAGGCCAGCTCTTCCCGGGTGATGGCCCGGGTGGGCGCGAAGTCGGTGTCGCTGACCCCGCCGATGATACCGGCGGCGTTGGCCCAAGCCACGGAGCCGGTATACCAGGCGCCGGGCGCCACGTCGGCGAACCCGGCGCCAGCGCCGTTGCCGTCGCCATTCTCCAGGCGGCGCAGCACCGTCACCAGCATGGCCCGGCTCAGGGACTGGGTGGGGCCAAACTGGTCTGGCCCCACGCCGGCGAATAGCTCCCTGGCGCCGGCGAAGCGAGCCGCGCCGGCGTACCAGGCGCCCGCCGCCACATCGGTGAAGACCTTGCTATTGTCGGCGAGCTTTACCTCGGCCGAGCCGGCCAGGGGTATATACATCAGGCTGCCCTTGGCCAGGGACTTCCGGATCACCGTCGTCTCGCCGTCCGATCCTACCAGGAAGGCCACCAGGCCGGGATCGACCACCGCCCCGCTGGCGGCGCCGGTCGAACCGGCGGCGGCGACTGTGCTCGACGCGACCGCCGTCTCGGTGCCAGCCCCGTTCCCAGAGCCGGCCGCGCTCCCGGCGCTGGCGGCGTCAGTCCCGCTAGCTGTGCCCACTTCAGCGCCGCCGGTCATCCCGGCCCCGCTCAGCAGCGCCGGGATGGGCACGATGGCCGTCAGGCCGCCC
>JAISDE010000083.1 GCA_031265035.1 Peptococcaceae bacterium
CCAGAGCCGTCAATATCGTGGTCATTGACGGGCAAGGCGGCAAAATAGGCGCCCAGCTGGTAGAGAAAATCAGGGAAAGCGGCGTCAGGGGAGAGATCTTCGCTATCGGCAGCAACAGCGTCGCCACGGCGGCGATGATGAAGGCGGGGGCCGACTGCGGCGCCACCGGGGAAAACCCGGCGGTGGTCAACTGCCGGGACGCGGATTTCATCGCGGGGCCTTTGGGCATCCTGGCCGCCGACGCCCTGCTGGGCGAGATCACCCCGGCTATGGCCGTAGCCGTAGGACAAAGCGCCGCCCAAAAAATCCTGTTGCCGGTCAACCGCTGCAATCATTATGTGATTGGCGGCGAGGATCTGCCCTTAGCGCGGCTGGTGCGGCTGGCGGCGGAGAAAATCCGGGAGCTGGCCGAAACCTGAGCCGTATAGTTATACTTACAGTTACGCTTATGCTTACGCTTATGCTTACGCTTACGCTTATGCTTACGCTTATGCTTATGCTTATGCTTACGCTTATGCTTACGCTTACGCTTATACTTATACCTGGGATAGGGAGGAGCAACAATTGCCAAACACAACGCCTAAACCCTATCGCGTCGGGATCGATCTGGGCGGCACCAATATCAAGGCCGGCGTCATAGCGGCCGCCGGCTGGGCCGGCAGCGGCGCCGGGCCTGGGAGCGGCGGCAGAACCGGAAGCGGCGCCAGGGCTGAGAGCGGCGCCAGGGCTGAGAGCGGCGCCGGCTGGGCCGACACCGGGCCTGGCAGCGACGCCAAGCTCGGCAGCGCCGCCGGCGTCGCTTGGGCATCATCGCCGGATGGCTTGCCCCGCCTTTTGGCCGCTCAAAGCTGCCCTACCAAGGCGGAACGGCCTTGGCGGGAGGTAGCGGCGGATATGGCTGGGCTGGTTGACTCCCTGCTAACCGAGTTGCGAATCTCCAAAAATGACTGCGCCGCTCTGGGCGTCGGCAGCCCCGGCCTGATCGACAGCGCCGCCGGCGTCGTGGTCTTCGCCGGCAATCTGGGCTGGCGGGATGTGCCGCTGGCCGCTTGGCTCCGCCAACGCCTGGATCTTCCCGTCAGTTTGAGCAATGACGCCAACTGCGCCGCTTGGGGTGAGACCCAGGTCGGAGCCGGACGGGGCTGCCAGCATGTGATTTTGCTCACCCTGGGCACCGGCATCGGCAGCGGCGTGGTAGTAGACGGCCGTTTGCAGGAGGGCGGCGTGCCCGGCGGCATGGAATTGGGCCACAGCCTTTTGATCCTGGACGGCGAGCCTTGTACCTGCGGCCGCCGGGGCTGCCTGGAGGCTTACGCCTCAGCCAGCGCCCTGATCCGCCAGGCCAGGGCCGCCGTCTCGGCGGAGGCCCTGCCAGCCGCCGAGCATTTGTTGTCCGGCCAGCATTCCCTGGCAGGCCGGCCCTCGGATCAGCCGGCGGCCGCCGGCTCCGTAGCGCCCGGCTCCGCGGCGCCCGGCTCCCCGGCGCCCGCTTCCCTGATGCTCTCCTTATGCGGCGGCGACCTGACCCGCCTGGACGGCCGCGTCCCTTTCCTCGCCGCCGCCCAGGGCGACGCTGTCGCCCAGCGAGTCATAGCGACGTATATCAAATATCTGGGCGAAGGCATCATCAATTGCGTCAATATCTGGCGGCCGGAAAAAATACTGCTGGCCGGCGGCGTCGCCGCGGCCGGCCAGGCCTTGCTGGCGCCGCTAAACGACTACGCGCGGCTCCGCTGCTTCGCCGGCGCGAAATGCTTCGTCGCCCCCATCGAGGCCGCCGCCCTGGGCAATGACGCCGGCCTTATCGGCGCCGCCTTGCTGCCGCCCGACGATGCCTGATCGTCATTCTCGGCCTCTCAGCATTGTAGCGGGTGTCAGCTAAAACTTTACCAAGCGACGAGAATTTTTAGCTGACACACACTACTAGCGTTTCCCGCAAAATATCCCGCATCAGATCATCGGGATCCAATACCGGCGCCGGCAAACTCCCCGCCAGCTCCGCCCGGAAATAGCCAAAATGGGTACAGCCCAACACGATACACAACGCCCCGGTTTTCAGCAGGCCCAGGCACACCTCCCGTAGCCCTTCCCCCTCTACCAGCCTCGCCGGCGGCCGGCCGGCCTCAATGCCGTTGACAATAGTCAGCAAAGAGGCGCCGGAGACACGGATCGCCGGCCTCGCCCGATAAAAAACCGCCTCCAGGCCATGGAGAGACTGCCCGTTCGCCGCGATAATCCCCACATGCTCGTACTCCGGCGCGATTTTTTCGTAAGCCTCCAACGGCGTGACTACCGGTACCGGCGAAGCCTGCCGCAGCGCCGGCAAATCCAGGGCGCAACTAAGAGAGTTGCAATAGATTAACGCCGCGGCGGCCCCCATCGCGGTCAGCGCCCGGATTTTTTCCAGACAAAGAGCTTGCAAACGCGCCCGATCGAACATTTGATAATAGGCTTGCTCCGCCGGATTGCCCGCGGTAGCGGCCGGCAACCCTTCATACCCCCACCGGCCAACCAGGCGAACCCCCATTTCGGTATCCACAGGCGTGCCGGCCAGCACCCCAATCTTTTTCTCACTCATTTATCCCCGCTAACCCCCTTTTTTCTTTATTTCTTCTTTATCTCTTCTTTATCTTCTCTTTATCTTCTCTTTATCTTCTCTTTCGTCGTCTTTCTTTCTTCTTTCTTTTTCTTCCTTATTTCAGTATAAACCAAGAAATTCGCAGAGAAAAGATGACATTTCTTAAAAAATATATTATTATGGTTACGCGCCCGTCGTTATAATCGGCGCCGCCGACCTACACCACACCTATCCTGAGAGGGATTGAAACGATCAAAGTGGAACTGGAGCGATCAAAATGGCAAAACGGATACCTATAAATGAGTTAGCGGAAGGCATGATCGTAGAGCAAGGGATCTACCTTGGTGACGAGGACAGGACAGCGCTGGTCGGAAAAAACGCTGTTTTGACCAACTACCTGATTGAGAAACTGAAAAGTCGGGGCGTCAAAGATGTGCAGGTAATCACCGACAAGCGGCCCAGCGGCCTGATCGAGTTGCCGCCACCCAAGCCGGTAATTGATCCCCGGCTGCGGCGGGACGCCATTATCAGCCTGAAAGAAATGTTCGCGGTCGCCGAGCTGGGCGAGAGCGAGCTTCACAATTCCGCCAAGGCGGTAAAACAGGTGGACATGGCGGTGCAGCATCTGGTGCTGAATCTGACCAAAGACAAGCGAGCCCTGGTCAATATCAGGGACTTAAAAAGTTTCGACGACTACACCTATCACCACTCCCTGAGCGTAACAGTGCTGGCCGTGGCCATAGCGCAGGAGATGGGCATGAGCAGCAAAAACCTGAACTTAATCGGCAAATGCGGTATGCTGCACGACATCGGCAAAACGGCCATACCCATAGAGATTATCAACAAGAAAGCCAAATTGAGCGACGACGAGTTCTCCCTGATCCAAAACCACTCCCCCGAGGGATATTATTACCTGGCCCGCAGGCATATCGGCGCGGAAGAACTTTGGGAGGCCGTGATGTTTCACCATGAGAAATTCGACGGCAGCGGCTACCCCAAAGGGCTGAAAGAAGAAGAAATCCCCCTGATGAGCCGGATTATCTCCGTGGCGGACGTATACGACGCCCTGACCTCCAACCGGCCTTACCGTATGCCGATGCAACCGGCGGAGGCGGTAGAGTACATCATGGCCGGCGTGGGCACCAGCTTTGACTACGACGTGGTGGTCGCTTTCATCAACAAGCTGGAGCTTTACCCCTTGGGCAGCTTCGTGGAACTGTCCAACGGCAAGATCGCCGTCGTGTTGAGCAACGATTTCCCGCTGCGCCCGGTGGTGCAGATGATGGACACCGGCGAGATTTTTGATTTGTATAATGACTGGCGGCATCTTAGCCTGACAATTAAAAGGGTTTTTACGGAGCCGGCGGCGACCTCGACCGCCGAGGATTCTATCTGATCCGGTTTTTATTCTCAATCTCAATCTGAGCCTGAGTCTTATTCTCAACCTGAGCCTCAATCTTATTCTCAATCTCAATCTTAATCTGAATTTAATCAATAATCAAGCTGATTTTATTGCGGGCCGGCGGCAAAAGCACTATACTTGATATTGTAATTTTACCGTCACGGGGAGGATATGGCGATGCCCATCGCGGATGTAGTCAAATATAACGGCGGGCCCGGCGTGTACGCCTGGAAATTTCCCAGGGAAGATTTGGCCCCCTGGACCCAATTGATTGTCAATGAGAGCCAGGAGGCTATTTTATTCAAAAACGGCGAGGCCCTGGATATTTTCCGAACCGGGCGGCATGTGCTGGAGGCCGCCGCCGCGCCTCTGCTTAGGGGAGCGCTCAAGACGCCTTTCGGCGACAAAACCCCTTTTACGGCGGAGGTCTGGTTTATCAACATGGCCCACGCTCTGGACATCAAATGGGGCACGGCGACGCCGGCGCAGATTCAGGATCCCCGCTACGGCGTCTTTGTCCCCGTGCGCGCCCACGGCCAATTTGGGATTCGAATCGAGGAATCCAAGAAATTTCTGCTCAAACTGGTGGGCACCCTGCCCGTATTTGACCAGGCCACTTTGACCCGGCATTTCCGGGGCCTGTATATGACGAAAGTCAAGGACGCCCTGTCCACCTACCTGATGGGCGTTAAAATCAGCATCCTGGAAATCAACGCCTATTTGGAGGAAATCTCCGGCTATCTGCGGGAGCGGGTAGCGCCCTTGTTCGCGGAATACGGGATTGAGTTGATCAATTTTTGCGTCAACGACATCAGCGTGCCGGAGGACGATTTCGGCGTGCGCAAGCTGAAATACGCCTTGGCCCGCAAAGCGGAGATGGCGATCATCAGCGAGCGGCCCGGCGTCTGCCCGGCTTGCGCCGCCCCGCTGTCCGTCGGCGGCGGCAAATTTTGCCCCCAATGCGGCGCGCCCCTGAGCGGCCTTTGCCCCGGCTGTGGGGCTGTTCTCGGCGCCGGCGTCAAATTTTGCCCCGACTGCGGCCGGCGGCAGGAAGGGTGACGGATATGGCCTACACCGGAAAAGGAAAGCTGGCCGCCGTCGCCGGCCTGTGCGCGCTGTTTGTCACGGTTTTGATCTTTTTTCAGGTCTTTCCCGAGCAGGACGGGCTGCGCTGGTTTGGCCTGCTATTTATCGTTCTGGGCGAGACCCTGCCGGTGGCGGGGTTCATCTGGTGTGAAAACCACTTGCCCCCCGCCCACCCCCCCGGCGCCCGGGGCGGGCGGGACAGGATATCGCTCCTGTACGGAGCGGCCGCCCGCGGGGGGGCCGTGGGGGTTTTGTTTTT
>JAISDE010000090.1 GCA_031265035.1 Peptococcaceae bacterium
TCTGCGGGGGGGTCATCCGCAAAATGCTGTTGTAGCCGTGCTACTGTAGCCGTGCTGCTGTAGCCGTATTGTGTCGTTACAATAATATCTGGATTTCGTATACGCATTCCATAAATTGGTGAAAATTGTCCTCGTACTCGTTGGCGACCACCAGGCGGTCGCTTTCTTTTTCGCCAAAATATTTACGGATATACGCGGGATCAAAATCTTCCGTAAGGATTTTGCCCCGGAAGCACAAGTATTCCCCGGCGGGAATGCCGCGTACAAACGGGTGATCCAGCCGGGGTAAACTATAAGGTTGGCCGCGAAAGATTTAAGAAAAAGCGACGAAAAATGATAAGATCAATATAGTGGGGCAAAACGGCGGCGGCAGATTAGGCGGCAGATTAAAAGAATACGGCGGAGGGGGAGTAGCGTATGAAAAAGCGGATGGAAGCAAATGACGGGGAAGGATATAAAAGGGAATCGGAGATTTTATACGCGGGTGGATTTATACCGGATCTGGGACTGAAACCGGAGACTGTGCCCTGCTTTTTAACTACGGCTTTTGTGATGGACGATCTCAGCGAGGCGTTGGAAGTAAAGAAGAAGAGGGGCTATACGTATATCAGGACCGCCAATCCCAACCGAACAGCGCTGGCTCAGGCTGTCAGCTACTTGGAAGGCGGGGAGAGTTCCCTGATATTTTCCTCCGGCATGGGGGCCATAACAACCGCGCTGATTACTTTGCTGGCGCCGGGGGATCATGTGATCTGCAATGAGGACATTTATGGCGAGACCTTTGAGGTTATGACCAAGGTAATGAGTAAAATGTCGGTTGATGTGGAGTTTATGGATTTGGCGAATCCGGCGGCGGTCAAAAAAGCGATTCGCCCGGCGACCAAGATGATCTATACGGAGGTGATTAGCAATCCGACCTTGACACTGGCGGATCTGAGATCCCTGGCGGCGATCATTCATGAGACAAAAGGCGTACTGATGGTGGATAATACTTTTACTACACCCCTGGCTATTCGTCCCTTGGATTTTGGCGCCGACTTGGTGATGAACAGCCTAACCAAGTTTCTCAACGGGCATAGCGACGCTATGGGAGGCTCCATCACGGCGAGAGCGGAAATTATTGACAAAATCCAACCCTTCTCCATGCTTTGCGGCACCCCCGGCGACCCTTTCAGTTCCTGGCTGATTTATCGGGGCCTGCATACGGTGGAGTTGCGAGTCCCCAAGCAGATGACGACGGCGGCTAAACTGGCCGAGGCGCTGCGGGCCGACAAGCGCGTAATCGCGGTAAACCATCCCAGCCTGCCGGATTATCCCCAAAGGCAATTGGCGGCGGAGATGTTTGTTGATCAGGGCCGCAGCGCTATGTTGAGCTTTACCGTCGCCGAGGATATTGAGCGAATCGACAGATTTATGGCAAACCTTCATTTTGCCCATTACGCGCCTACTTTAGGGGGGATACGGACATCCCTGAGCCATCCCGTTACCTCGTCCCATTATAATGTGCCTGACGCTATCCGGCGGCAAAGGGGCATAACACCGGGCATGATTCGGGTATCCGTCGGCATTGAGAACGCCGATGATCTAATCAATGATTTCAGGCGGGCTCTGGAAATATTCAATTAGATACGGTGATTAATGTCGCGAATAAAGTTAAGAAATTAAAAAGTTAAGAAAGAGATGATTGTATGTCAGAGCGCAAACAGATATCGCTGATTTTAGCTTTAATCCCTTTAGTGACTTTGGTAGGTTGTCTTTTCGTCTCTTTAAATATTTTAGACGCCGGGCCTCACATCCCCATAGTGTTCTCTACCGCTGTGGCCGCTATTATCGCTATATGCTCCGGCTATAAATGGGGGGAGATTGAGAAATATATTTTGGAGACCATGGCGTCTTCGCTGCAAGCTATAACGATATTGCTTATCGTCGGCGCCTTGATCGGCACCTGGATATTATCCGGTGTGGTTCCCACCATGATTTACTACGGCTTGATGATTATTTCCCCTAAAGTGTTCCTGCTGATCTCCTGCGTTTTGTGCAGTATCGTTTCCCTTGCCACCGGCAGCTCCTGGAGTACCGCGGGAACGGTGGGTATAGCGCTGATGGGCATAGGCCGGACAATGGGAATTCCCCTGCCCCTGGTAGCGGGCTCTATTATCAGCGGCGCGTATTTTGGCGACAAAATGTCGCCGCTGTCCGACACGACAAACATGGCGCCGGCGGTAGCGGGCTCCGAGTTATTCGAGCATATCAAGCACATGGTATACACCGTCACCCCCAGTCTGTTGATAACTTTGGTTATCTATACAATTTTAGGTTTCAGATACGGCGGTAACAACATAGACCCCACAGATATCAATGAGATGATGACGCTGCTTGCCGATAAGTTCGCTATTACGCCCATACTTTTGATACCGCCGATTTTGGTTATAGTGATGGTAGTCATCCAGATCCCCTCTATACCGGGCCTGTTTGCCGGGGCGTTTCTGGGGGCTGTCTTCGCTATGATCATCCAAGGCACCGGTTTGGCGGATGTGATAAACGCGTCGTTTTCCGGTTTTAATTCCCAGACGGGAAATGAGATGGTGGACAGCTTGCTGTCCAGCGGCGGCATGTCCAGCATGGCTTGGACAATAACTCTTATTTTTGTGGCTATGGCCTTTGGCGGCGTTGTTCAGAAAACTGGCATGTTGGATGTTATTATTGATAAGGCCCTAGCGGCGGCAAAGAGTACAGGCTCTTTGATTTTGGCGACCCTGCTTACCTGTATAGCGGTCAATATTTTAACAGCCAGCCAATATCTCTCTATAGTGATCACCGGTAATATGTTTAGGGAGCGCTATATTGAAAGGGGCCTGCACCCCAAAAATCTCTCAAGATGTTTGGAGGACGCCGGCACTGTGACCTCGCCTTTGATTCCCTGGAACAATTGCGGCGCTTTTATGGCGTCTACACTGGGCGTGTCGGCCTTCGCTTACGCTCCTTTCGCGTTTTTTTGCTACATTACGCCTATTGTTTCCGCTATTTATGGCTACACAGGGTTCTCAATCGAAAAATTGCCGGGAAAATCGTCTCAAACCCAAGCCTCTTAGCCTCTTAGCCTCTTAGCCTCTTAGCAACTTAGCCTCTTGATCGCTAAAAGCTTGCCCCACCGAGCTGGGGTTAAGGACTCGTCAAATAATAAATTGTTTGACGAGTCCTTAACTTTTTTGTCACTTTTTATCACTTTTTTGTCACTATGATTTCATGCGGTGTTCACGGGGCAGCCGGGCCGCGCGCCCCTTTGCCTCTGGCAAAGGAGGCGTTTTTGTGTTAAAATTAGATTGTTGGCGAGGCGGCGACGGCAGCTTGAGCCAAGGAGGCCGGATTAAAGAGGCCGATGACAGAAGTTTGGCGGAAGTTTGGCGGAAGTTTGGCGGAAATTTGGGCCAAGGAGGCCGGTCGCGGGCGTCGGGCGCCAAAAAGCCGGGCATGAAGGAGCGAGAGGTTTTGGCGGTATATCAAATAGTACTGGAAGGGAATCAGGTGCTGCGGGAAAAATCCCGGCCTATCCCGGCGATCAATCAGGCGGTGATCCGCCTGCTGGATAATTTGCGGGACACGTTGGACAGCACTGAGACCGGCGTAGGCCTGGCGGCGCCGCAAATCGGCATTCCCAAGCAAGCCTTCGTGATTCGGACAGAGGAAGACGGCTATATGGAGATGATCAACCCCAGTATTCTCAGGGCGGAGGGCCAGGAAGAAGGCTGGGAGGGTTGCTTGAGTATCCCGGATATGGAATGCCTGGTGCCCCGGGCGACGAAGATCCTGGTGAGGTATCTGGATCGGGCGGGGCAGGAGCGGGAATTGGCGGCTGAAGGTTATTTGGCCCGAGTGATTCAGCATGAGAGCGATCATTTGGCAGGGGTGCTTTGTGTCGATCGGGCGAAGGAGATTACCGGAAAATAAAGGATCCTAAGGACTTATTATCGCGCAGGTCCTAAGGACTAGTTCAATAATAAGTTGTGAAATCTCGCGCAGAAATTTTGCCGTCAGACAAGGCGGAGGAAGGAGGCATACCCGGGGTGGTATGGCGACTGACGACAACGCGGTCTGACGGCAAAAGGGCAAGCG
>JAISDE010000127.1 GCA_031265035.1 Peptococcaceae bacterium
CAATGGCGATCACGCCCCGACCGCAATCCGCCATCCGCAGCATCAGCCTCAGGCCGGCGACAATCCGCTCCGGCCGCTCCAGCATGATCCGATGATCCGCCGTCAGGAAAGGCTCGCACTCAATGCCGTTGAGGATGACCACATCCGCCTTTTTCCCATCTTTGGACGGCGCGAACTTCACATGGGAAGGGAAGGTGGCGCCACCCATACCCACCACGCCGGCGTCCCAGACCTTTTTGCTAATATCGGCGCCGCTCAGGGCGTCCAACTCCGCCTGGGGCACGGGGCTGGGCCGTTCCAGCCACTCATCCTGAAAATCGTTCTCAATCACTACCGTATCCACAAAACGGCCGTTGGGTATGGGCATCCGCTGGATAGCCGTCACCTTGCCGCTGACGCTGGCGTGAGCCGGCGCGCTGACAAAACCCTGGGGCTCGGCCACCTTTTGGCCCATTCTCACGGTATCGCCCACCGCCACCAAGGGCTTGGACGGCGCGCCGATGTGCATAGACATCGGTATATACGCCTTGGCCGGGGCGCGGGCCTCCACTGTCTCCCGGGTACTGGTAAACTCCTTGTAGTCTATAATGCGCGTACCCCCGTAGAATGTCTTCCGCTCATACCGCACAGGCATCCTCCTTCGCTCCCTTTTGCTCAAAACCCATTCCCCACAAGACCGCCGACCACCGCGCCCGCGCCGAAAGCACTGCCGCCGCGACGGGACAAGCCAATACTTCGCGACACAAATCGCGGCCGCCGGAACCTCTCGAAAATTATTATACCGCGTTCACTGAAAGAAGCACAAGTAAAGATTGTATTTATGTATTAAGACCACATTAATGTATTAAGACGTTTTGTCAGGTTTGTTAGAGCTGCCCTCCTTTCCCGCCCCGATCAGGTGAAATAACAACGGTATAATAATAACGGTAAAATAATACCATCGGGAGTTCCTCTCGAAAAATATTAGTTTGCGATTGTTTTATAAGCAAATCCGATTAAACAAAACCCGCCTCCCGGCGGGCTTGTAACTCACGCGACATTATTAATGATGTTTTTCACAAATCCTTAAATAAAGTGTTAAAGGTGTTAAAACGACAGCCCTTTTTGGCGGCCCAGGTAAAAACACGCCTCCAAAACAGCCCCGCCCAGACAGCGGGCCTTGTCCGATATCGTAAAGCAATCCACCTCGCCCGCCGGCCGAGGATCCACATCGGCGCATTTCATGCCCTGATGAACCGCCAGGCCGGCCCCAATCAGCCCCCGCAGGGTACCGTCCAGGGGCGATGGCACCGCTGTGCCGCCGATCAAGAAAATAATCTCCCCCCGGCTGACCTGATCGCCAATCCGATGGCGGTGGCTGACCACCCCCGCCACCGGCGCGTGAACTACCCGCTCCGCCGTCTTGCCACCCAACTCGCCCGGCACGCCGGTATTGGGCTGCGCCTCCCCCTTTGTGATCAGGCGGCCCAGGTAATGCCCCCGCATGGTCTCTATCACCGCGTCAACGTCCTCTGGCGCGCTGAAGCCAGGCCCCAGCGCTATGGTCACCGGGGCCATGCCCCGGTGGGTGCCCAAATTTCGTTTCGCCAGCGTGGCGTCCACAAAGATCGACGGCCGCAACACCGGCAGCGTATCGCAGCCGGGATCCGCCAAAACAGGGATTTCCCCCTTCTCCCACACAGCCTGACACCCGGCCGGATCCTCCAGGCGCCGGGCGATCATGTCCTCTACCTGGCTCGCGCCATCCGCCATGGCGGAGGACAGCGCCACCGAGCGGCGAATCGCGGTGGGCTGGGCCAGCTCCAGGAGCGCCACGGCGAAGCCGGCCCGCCAGAGTTTCTGCGCCACCCCGGTAGCCAAATCGCCGCCGCCCCGGATCACGACGGTCATCCGGCTCAACGCCATAAGATCTCCCCCTCATCCAGTAGCGTACTGCCGACGATCACCAAGGCCAGTCCCTTGATAAAAGCGGACGGTAGCAGCGCCAAGAACTCCGCCGCCACCTGTTTTCCAGCCTGGTTCTCCACCTGATTGATAAACAGGACTCGACGGCCCCTGCTCCCTTTCATCAGCCCCGCCGGGTGGGTTACCACGTCGATCAGCTGCCGAGGCGTCAGGCGCTCCCCCTCTTTGGCGCCGCTGACCTGGCAAAACAGCGGCAGGCGATGGATAATCGCCGCCGATACCGGCCGGCCCAAAGGCCACAAAGGCAACACGCCGATGGTGCAGGTAGTGATCTCCGGCACCACCGGCTCATAATCCGCCCAAGCTTTCAGCGGCAGGTTGCGGGAGCCGTCCCCCTCAATCAGCACCTTATCATATAGCGGCGCCGCGGCGACCAGCACCTCCGGCGGCAGCGTCCTCAATTTGCCTTTCGCGCCGTCCGCCCCCTCGGCGGGATCCGCGGCGAAGGCGATGCCCGCCGTCACCCGCCGGGCCATCAAACTGCCACTGTCACAAAAGAGATCATATTGCGTCGGCTCCGGGGGGCGAACTTTGGTCGTCGTCGTCACCAGCACCCTTTGCCGCCGATAAGCCGCGGCCAAATACCATAGCAGCGTCGTCTTGCCGCCGCTGCCCACAATCGTGACTATCTCTCTTTGTCCCAACGCCAAAAGTGCCGTCAATGCTGCCATTTTACCTCTATCAAAACTACTGCTAGATTCACAAAAACGGGCATCCGAAAATGAAATCCCCGGATGCCCGCAAACCCGCGTGACCGCAGGTCCCCTAAGCCCAATAGCTTTTGGGCAATTTTGCTGGTGGGCGGTAATGGACTCGAACCATCGACCCCTACGATGTCAACGTAGTACTCTAACCAACTGAGCTAACCGCCCGTTTTACAATATGGTTTATCTGGCAACGCGTGTAAGCTGTCAGTATTTATTATTATACCAAACCCGCTAACGCTGTCAAGCGCCCGGCGAATTTTCCCGTCGGGCGAATTTTCGGATTACCTGATTACCGCCGCCTCAGCGAGCCCTATCGGTTCTCTCCTTGATCCTGGCGGCTTTGCCGGAAAGCTTACGCAAATAAAAAAGCTTGGCCCGACGCACCTTGCCCTTGCGAACCACCTCTATTTTTTGTATGCGGGGCATATGCACGGGGAAACAGCGCTCCACGCCGACACCATAAGAGACCCGGCGCACGGTAAACATCTCGTTGATCCCGCCGCCCCGGCGCTTGATCACCACGCCCTCAAAGGCCTGCACTCTCTCCTTCGCGCCCTCGACGACCTTCACATGTACCCGCACGGTATCGCCGGGCCTGAATTCCGGCACGTCGTCCCGCAATTGCCCTACCTCAACGCTTCTCATCAAATCCATCACTCTATCCTCCTCCCTGCCTGGCTCCCGGCCGCGTAGACCTGCCGTCCGAGCTAAAGCATCGCGACTGCGCGCGATGACGCCTTAACCGTACAGCGTCTTAAAATCACCCGCGGCGGGCCGTTATTTTGCCTACAGGCGAACGGATAGTATTTTATCACATAAATTAAAGGCGCACAAGGGATTTTTTCCGGCCCAATTTTATCCAAATTTTATCCAATTTCCTATCAATTTGCTGTCAATTTGCTATATGGATTGACAATTTCCTGTCCTTAAAGTTATGAAGTTCTTTTCGCCGCTTTTGCCGCTTTTGCCGCTTTTCGCCTTACTCCTTTTCGAGCCGCGGCGGCCCTACGGCTACGCTGGGCGGCAAATTGGCCCTGATAGCGTCCCGCCCGCTCCGAATCGTCTTTAGCGCCGCCTCCAGATTGGCCTGCAAATCACTCATCACTTCCTCGGAATACCGGTAGGCGCCATTATTCAAATCCTTCGCCTCCTGCCGAGCCTTGGCGATGATCAACTCCCCCTGAGAGATCGCTTGCTTGACAATCTCAC
>JAISDE010000134.1 GCA_031265035.1 Peptococcaceae bacterium
CTCAGTGACGAGTTGTACGGGGCGATCAACTCCAACCTTTGGAGCGCCTGCATCACCGAGGAACAGGCGGCCTATCTGCGGGGGAAATATCTATACGGAACCGAGGCGAGCGGGGATGATTGATTTTACAGCCTGCGAGGTGAACAGATTCAAGGCCTACGGCGGCGCCAACGGCAACAAGATCAACATCCTCTACGGCGGGAAAAGCTACATGTTGAAGTTCCCGCCCCCACTGGGCCGCGACAAGGCGATTAGTTATAGCAACGGCTGCGTCAGCGAATATTTGGCGTGCCACATTTTTGCGGCTCTGGGATTTAAGACACAGGAAACTCTGCTCGGCACTTATACCGACGGCCGCGGCAAGGAAAAAATGGTAGTGGCTTGCGGCGATTTTACCGAGGGAGGCAAAAAGCTGATCGAATTCGCCCATCTGAAAAACACTTGTATCGATAGTGAGCAAAACGGCTACGGCAAAGAGCTGTCTTCAATTCTGCAGGCGATTGATGAACAAACCCTGTTGCCGCCCGATCGGCTTCGCGAGTTTTTTTGGGATATGTTTATAGCGGACGCGCTCCTTGGCAATTTTGACCGGCACAACGGAAACTGGGGCGTTCTCGTGGACGAGCGGCTGCAAACCGTTGAAATCGCGCCCGTGTACGACTGCGGCTCTTGCCTGTATCCCCAACTCGCCGCGGCGGATATGCCGGCCGTGCTCAACAGCGAGACAGAAATCAACAAGCGTATATTTACCTTCCCGGCGTCAACGATCGAGGAAAATGGGCAAAAAATCTCTTATTTTGACTTTATATCCTCTCTGAGGAATGAGGATTGCAACGCGGCCCTGAAGCGCGCGCGGGCTCGGATTGACATGGAGCAGTTGAGCGGCATCGTGGAGGAAACGCCGCTGCTGCTGCCGATACAAAAGGAATTTTACCAGATTATGCTCCGGGAGCGCAAGGCGAAAATCCTTGATTACAGCGCGGAGCGGCTTCTCGCCCGGGAAGGCGACGCCATTCTGCAGGCGAGCCGGGAATGAAACTATAGCGGGCATGAGCGACATTATTCTGCCGCGAGATTTTAGTTGTCTGAAAGCTGTGTCATCAGATCTCTCAACGGGCTTCCCTCCGCCAGGTTGGACATCGCTTCCTCCAACTCTTGCTGAAAGTCGTACACATTGGCGTGGGATATTATCGTTTTACATATACGCGCTTGTTCCTCGCTTGGTTTGCTTAATATCGCGACCGCGATCCCATTTGTGTCATGAACAAACCGGCTAAACAACTCGGCGGCGGCGCCCTCAGAAAAGGCGCCGTCAGAGCCATTTAAATATTCCAACAGCTTTTCATCGGTATATTCGGGCAATTCATTATATTATCAATAAATCAAAACGCGATCCATCATCCCAAAAATATCTGGGCGGGGCTATTTACCAATTGGTTAATCTCCGTTATAATGAAAATATCGACGATTTGCGTTCGCTGAAATTTAAGGGAAGCACTGTTCCTCGCCCGAAATCGCCGGAAATTGAGAACAGGGGGAAAGAGTATGGCTTTTGGGGATTATTTGCGGGAATTGCGGCAGGGAAAAGGTCTGTCCCAAAAAGAGTTGAGCGGGGCTACGGACGGGCAGGTCAGCAACGCGGAAATTTCCCGCCTGGAAGCTGGCATACGCAAAAAGCCCTCGCCAGCGGTGTTAAAAATTTTGGCGCCGTATTTGGGTGTATCGGTGGAAAGCCTGTTATCGGAAGCCGGGTATATGGACAGCTCGCATCCGGATTTTGGCGGCGCGGGGGATATGACCGGCGAAAAAATAGACGAGATCATGCAGGCGCGTCTCCAGTCCTCTTTCGACGAGGGGACGGCGATCAAAAAGGTCAACCAAAAACTGGAGGATGAGATCGGCGTTTTGACGAAACGTTGTCAGGAACTCCAGGATGAAAACGCTTTATTGGAAGAAAAGTGCGGTGATTTTTGGCAGCGCAGCCAGACGGTCAGCAAGGATAGCTCGGAGTTGAGCGAGGAAATCCGAGCGCTGAAAGAAAAAAATGATGATTTGAAAGAAGAAAACCGCAGGATCAAAGAAGAAACCATCGCTTTCCTGGAGGAAGGGAGCGCTTTGCGCAAAGAGGCGGAGAGTAGCCGGAAAAAAGCTGCCGCGGCGGAGGAAGAAGGCCGGCAGGCTACTTTGGCTAATGAGGCGTTGCGGCAGGAAATCCAGTCGCTGTCGGAAAAAGGGCAAGCCCTTGAGGCGGAGCTCGGGGAGCTGGCGAAAAGCCGGGAGGATGCCGGCGACGAGGGGGAAAAGCTGAAAAAGCTGGAGGCTGATATCCGGCGGCTGAAGGAAGAAAATTTCGATATGCTGGAGGAAAATTCCGAGTTGGCCCGGGAGAAAAACAGCTCGAAGGAAAAGCAGTCGGAGTTGGAGAAGGCGCTGCGGCAAAAAGACCTTGATTTGGCCCGCAAGGATCAGGAACTGGCGGCCAAGGAGGAAGACGGGGAGCGGTTCCGCCAGCAGGAGGAAGCCTGGCGGGGCGGCGAGGAGGAGTTGAGGGGGCAAATCGCCGCCTTGAATGAGAAAAATGATGGGTTGGAAAGAGAGCTTGTCATTATGCGGCGAGAGGGCCAGGAAGCGGCGGAACTGGTGAAGGCTATCCGCAGCGTCAATATAGCCGGCCAGGATTTCGCTCAGCTTTTCAGCGAGATGGCGCGTTCCGCCTCCCCGGAGGATATGCTGCTGTTGGGCAACATTATGCGGTCATTGAAAGCGGACGCTATACGGGCCTCCGACAAAAAGATGCTGTTGGATTTTATCCGGCGGCTGCGCAAGTGATAAGAACAAAGCAGCGGGTAAAAGTTGGCGGATAAAAATGGATAAACGTAGGGTAAAAGCAAGGCGCTGGGCGAAAGGGGAGGCTGAGGTTGGCGGCAGAGATGTTGGCGGCGAAGGAGCCGGCGGCGAAGGCGTTGGAGGCGCTGCCGCCAAAGGTGCTGGTGGTAATGGGCAGCGATTCGGATTGGCGGGTGATGAAGCAGACGGTGGCGACTTTGAGGGAATTTCAGGTCGCCTGCGCCGTTGAGGTGGCGTCCGCCCATCGGTCGCCGGAAAAAGCGCTGGGGTTGTCAGCGACGGCTCGGGAAAAGGGCTTCCGGGTGATTATCGCCGGTGCCGGGGGAGCGGCGCATTTGGCCGGCGTCCTGGCGGCGAAAACCACGCTGCCGGTGATTGGCGTGCCCATCGGCGGCGGGGCTCTGGGCGGGCTGGACGCCCTATACGCCACTGTGCAGATGCCCGCCGGGGTGCCGGTAGCCACGGTGGCTATCGACGGCGGTAAAAACGCCGCCCTGCTGGCGATTCAGATTTTGGCGCTGCGGGAGCCGGCGCTGGCGGCCGCCCTGGCGACTTATAAAGAAAAACTGGCCCGGCAGGTGGAGGAGAAAAGCGCGAGGCTCCAGTCCCTGCTGCCTCAGGACTGAATCTAAGCCGAGCCCGCGGCGAAGGAGGTGCCCACTTGGACAACGAACCCCTCAATTATCAGGCCGCGGGGGTGGGTATTGACCGGGGCGATGAGGTCGTTTCCCGGATCAGGCCCTGGGTGGAAAAAACCCGCCGCCCGGAACAGCTTGGCGGTATAGGCGGCTTCGGCGGCCTTTTTCAATTGGATACCGGCCGCTACCGTCAGCCGGTGCTGGTTTCCGGCACTGACGGGGTAGGGACAAAGCTGGCGCTGGCTCAGAGCCTCGGCATTCACCATACTATTGGCATTGACGCCGTGGCGATGTGCGTAAATGATATTTTGGTTTCCGGCGCCGAACCTTTGTTCTTTCTGGACTATTTGGCCACCGGGCGGCTGGAGCCGGCGGTGGCGGAGGCCATCGTCTCCGGGGTGGCGACAGGCTGCTGCCAGGCCGGCTGCGCCCTGGTAGGCGGGGAGACGGCGGAGATGCCCGGCTTTTATCGGCCAGGCGAGTATGATATCGCCGGCTTCGCGGTGGGCGTCGCGGAAAAAGAGGAGCTGATCGACGGCGCCACCATCGCGCCAGGGGATCGGCTCATCGGCCTGGCTTCCTCCGGGGCGCATTCCAACGGGTTTTCCCTGACCCGCAAAATAGTGGCGGAGCGAACCGGCCTGGCGCTGACAGACCGGGTGTCGGAGTTTGGCTGCTCTGTGGGGGAGGAATTGCTGCGGCCTACCCGGATCTATGTCAAAACGGTACTGGAGCTGCTGGCGAGAAGCCGGAGCGGACGGGGCGCCCGGATCAAGGGCATGTGCCATATCACCGGCGGCGGTTTGCTGGCAAACCCCAATCGGGTTTTGCCGCCGGGCTTGGATATTCACCTGGACTGGGGCAGCTGGCCGGTGCCGCCCGTATTTGAGTGGCTGCGGCGGCAAGGGGATATTCCCCTGGCGGAAATGCTGCGGGTCTACAACATGGGCATTGGGTTTGGCCTTTTTGTCTCGGCGGGGGAGGCGGAGCGGCTGCGGGCGGATCTGGCCGGGCTGGCGGAAGCCAGCTGGGTGATCGGTACCGTGACGCCGGGCAGCGGCCAGGTAAGGTTTCAGGAGTGAGGCGTAAAAGTAGGGCGTAAATCGTAAGGTGTAAATAGTAAAGCGTAAGGCGTAGTAAGGTGGGAAAGGCGGGGCGGACAGCTCTATGCTGAACATAGTCATATTGGTCTCCGGGCGGGGCAGCAATTTTATGAGCATCCACAGCGCCATCAAGTCCGGCCGGCTGGACGGCAAAATAACCGGTGTGATCAGTAGCAAGGAAAATGCCCCTGCCCTGGCCTACGCCAAAGGAGAGGGAATCCCCGCCTTTTGGCTGAATCCCCAGGCCGGGGATGGGCGGTTGGGCTACGAGGAGCGGCTGCTGCGAACCATAACGGAGCTGGGCTCTGATTGCCTGGCGCTGGCGGGATATTTGCTGCTGTTGAGCGGCAATTTTATCCGGCGCTACGGCAAGCCGATTCTCAATATCCATCCGGCGCTGCTGCCGGCCTTTCCCGGCTTGACCGCTCAACGGGACGCCGTCGCTTATGGGGTGAAGTATAGCGGCTGCACGGTTCACTTTGTGGACGCGGGCATGGACAGCGGCCCGATCATCGCTCAGGCGGTGGTGCCGGTGCTGGAGACAGATCAGGAGGACAGCCTGGCGGCCAGGATTTTGGCGACGGAGCACCAGCTGTACCCGGAGGTTCTGGCCTTGATGGCCGAGGGAAGGATCCATTTGACAGGGCGAAAAGTAACAATTGACGAGGCGTGATATATTATCTGGCGGGCGCGATATATTTCTCAAGGGGAAGGGGCGGCCCAATATGGCTAAACGGGCATTACTCAGTGTTTCCGACAAAACAGGCATCGCGGATTTTGGCCGGGGGCTGGTGGCTTTAGGCTACGAGTTGATCTCTACCGGCGGCACTTACCAGACCTTGACGGCGGCGGCGGTGCCGGTGATCGCCGTCTCCGCTGTCACCGGCTTTCCGGAGATTATGGACGGTCGGGTAAAAACCCTTCACCCCAAAATTCACGGCGGCATCCTGGCCCGCTCCCTGCCCGAGCATTTGGCGGCGGCCAGGGAAATGGGCATTGATCTCATCGACCTGGTGGCTGTCAACCTGTATCCCTTCCGAGAAACCATCGGGCAGGCGGGGGTCAGCCGGGAAGACGCGGTGGAGCAAATTGATATCGGCGGCCCGGCTATGGTAAGGGCGGCGGCAAAAAATCATGAGCGGGTAACAGTGGTAGTCAGTCCGGCCCATTATCCGATGATCCTGGATGAGCTACGGCGCCAGGGATGTATTTCCCGGGAAATAAGGGAGCGATTGGCGGCGGAGGCTTTTCGCCATACGGCCGAGTATGACGCCTGCATAGCGGACTATTTGTGCTCAGATTTTTCTTGCTTTTCGCTGGAATCAGTGCCGCAACCCGTTGGGGCAATCTAGATACGCCGACAATGTGGGGAAGGAATATATCGCGGATAAATTGGAAATCACCACAATCCATATGACGGCGCGGAATTAAGAATAAGTAATCCCATTTTCCCACATTTCAGCATTTCTATTTCCTATTGTGTCAAACTCATCCCGGGCCTTATTAAGCACGATAAAGTCATCAGAAATCAAGTCTCTATTCTCAATAATATTTCTGCCTGTACTCATCATATCATACGCGAGCTTCGCGGCGTTAAAATCCTTTAATCCGACTAAATCGGACACGATACCCGATGCCTCATCAAACCCAAACGCTTGCGCCGAGAAATTCCAGGCCCGCTGAAACCAATTTACGTCATCATATGTTCGCGCGAAATATTCCTCGACAGGTTTTATGATAATAAGACCTGTCCTGTAATAACGCGTCATTTCAGTATACATATACCATATCTGCTCCGCCTGTTTTAATGAGTTGATTTCTACGCCGTCCGCTTTTAAGGCGATAATTTCTTTGCCATACTCATAAGCGCGCTGTAGATTATTCTCGCAGGCCAAAACTAGCGCTAGGCGCAAGTAAATATCCAGATCAAGCTGGTCGGCGACACTGTTCAAAGCCACAGCCGCGATCGCTGCCCAACTGCTTGGTCCCGTTGCCAGAGAAACCCCAGTCACAGCTATATTGGCCGCGGTTTTGGCGTTGGCCTCTTTTTTTGTATCCTCTTGAAAACGCCGAATATCATTTTCGCAATATCTTTGTATCTCTTTCGCGGTTTCTGCCCAAACAGACAAGTTTTCCGCTACGTAAAGCCGATTGGCAGTGATATAATAACTGCCGCCTTTTGTATCCACCTCGCAGCCTATATTTGTTTTAATATAGCTTAACGGTAAATAAAACCGGCCGTCGACAGTTTTGCCCGGCACGCTTGTATCCAGCGCCAAACGATTATATATTTTCATCCCAATAACGGCGGCGAGGTTTTCATCGAACGGAATATATATATCATCTTCTTCCCGAATATGGGCTGTCTTTTTGCCGCATAAGTAAACCGCGGCTTCTAAAATCTCATCACTGTCACTATTAGGCCGCGACACTGTCTCAGGCTCATATGAATTGAGAAATTTCCAGATATCCTGGTCTGTATATGGCCCGCCGCCAAAGTCAATGCCAAAGTCAAATCCAGGATTCACGCCGCGCCTCAGGCGTACTGGATCCGCGCGCAGAATAGCGCCTGTATAAACATCTGACGGCCCGCACACAGCGTCAAGCATAAAGGTCTCGTTTACGCTCAGCGACGCGTCGAACCTGTAGTAAACATTTTTATATTCCCCACCTTCATCATAATCGACCGATCCAGCCGACAAAACCCATACCGGTGTTTTATCAATAGAGGTTTTATTTGCCAACACCGGATACAAGCTTCCCGCGGACGATACAACATAATAACTTCCCAGATCAATGACAGTATCATTTGAAACAGAGCAAACATGCACAATATCATTGCCCGCGCCCGCTACTTCCATTGAGGCGACTAAAAGTTCCGGCGTTCCGTCAAAATTAAGGTCGGCCAGCGCCATCTCCTTAATAACGCCGCCTGTGTTTGTCAAATCAGGCGCGCCGCCTGTCCAGGTGCTGGTGACAGTATCTGTCGCGGGGTCATATTTATTTTGGGTAAAATCATATACAGACGCCGCGTCCGCCAGCAGCCTGATTTTCTCAAAATACACCTGCTTATCCCCGTCAGTAAAACCAATTTCTGGCTCTGTCTGAATCTCGGCCGCGTCAACCGGCTCATCGGAGGAAGATATTGACTCAAGCGATGATTCGGGCGACCTCGCTATTTGTTGTATTTCTAATAAACCACACGCCGACAGCAACGGCGCCAGCGCGATCGCGAACCACAGGATCCCAGCTTTCATACATACACCTCCAATTATAATATGCCCCCATATTATATGACTATACCCGAAAGCGCAACTATTTTCGCCGCGCGTTCCCGCCGCGTTTTACGCTTTTACCGGGATTTTACAAAACCCCATCTTTGGATTTTACAAAGAGCGGTTAAAGTAAGCCTTGTAACGTACCGCCTCCCACCGGCGGGAGCGGCGGCGGCAAAGCGAAGGCCGTCAAAAAGCCGTCAAAAAGCCGTCAAAAGGCCGCCAAAAAGCCGTCAAAAAATCGGTGGGAAACCGGCGGGTAAACGCGGAAAAATGAATGAGGGAGTGTGTTGTAGCGAATGAAAGAATGTACTGTGTCCATGAGAAAGCCTTGGCTGAGGTTGTGTTTGCTCCTGTCCCTGGCGCTGGCCCTTGCCTTGGGGGTGGCCCCGGCCCTGCCAGCCTGGGCGGCCGCTATCACCTTGGAAATTGACGGCGCGACCGTGCCGGCCGATGTGGCGCCGGTGACCAAGAACGGGACTACCCTGGTGCCCATCCGCCTCATTACGGAAACCCTGGGCGCTTCTGTGAGCTGGGATCAGGCCAGCCAGCGGGTGACGATTGAGACCGCCGGTCATACGGTCGTCTTTACCGTGGGCGAGAGCGCCTATCTGGTGGATGGCGGCCGGAAAACTCTGACCTCGCCGCCCGAGAGCGTCAACGGGCGTACTATGGTGCCTATCCGCGCCTTGGCCGAGTCGATTGGCGCCGACGTGAGTTATGAGGCCGGGGCCAATAAGGCGGTAATCAAATATTTCAGTAATATGAAGGGCGCCATCAAGGTATCCGGCTCCACCACGGTTTTGCCGATTATGCAGGCGGCGGCCGATCAACTCCTGGCGATGAATAGCGGGCTTTCCATAGCGGTGGCCGGCGGCGGTTCCGGCGCCGGGATCAAGGATACCCAGTCCGGCGCCAATAATGTGGGCATGTCCAGCCGGGATCTGACCGCGGATGAGCTGAGTGAGCTGACGCCGGTGACGGTGGCCAACGACGGCATCGCGATCATTGTTCACCCCAACAATCCGGTCAGCAATTTGAGCCGGGAGCAAGCCGCCGGGATTTTCCGGGGCGAGATCAGGAATTGGCGGGACGTGGGCGGCGCCAACGCCCCGATCCTGGTGCAGACCAGGGAAACTGGCTCCGGCACGCTGACGACACTGGAGGAGCTTCTGTTGGATAAGGAGCCTGTGGTCGCCACCGCCACGCCGTTTACTTCCTCCGCTTTGATCAAACAGGCGGTGGCCCAGTCGGAAAACGCCATCGGCTTTGATTCCATCGGCTTTGTGGACAGCACGGTCAAGGCGGTGTCCCTCGACCAAATCGCCGCCAACAGCGGCACGGTCAAGAGCAATACTTATCCCCTCTCCCGGGGCCTGTATACCTTTACCAAGGGCCGGGCCACAGGTATCAACGGGATGCTGATCGACTATCTCCGCGCCTTGGGCACACAAAACAATATCGTGCAAAGAGAAGGCTATGTCACGATATACTGAGTTGGGGATGAAATGTCTGGCGCTGTTTGGTATTGTCGTCATCCTGTTTATATTTGTCTTCGTTTTCGCCCAGGCCGCTCCGGTTTTGACCCACAGCGGCCTGGGCCTGATCGGGGAGACCGGTTTTGACCGGCAGATTTCCGAGGCTTTTTACGCCCCGGCCAGCGCCCCGGTTCTCCGCTTTGGGATGCTGGGGCTGATCGCCGGCACCTTGCTGTCCACCTTGTTGGCCCTGGCTGTCGCCGGGCTGCTGGGCGTAGGCGCCGCCATCGCTATCCGGGAGTTCGCGCCGCCGCCGCTGTCGGCGGTCTTGCTGGCCGTCACCCGTTTGCTGGCGTCCATTCCCTCGGTAATTTTCGGGCTGATTGGCGCCATGCTGGTAGTGCCCTGGATTGACACCACTTTTATTACGGTGGATATGCAAATTGAGTATTTGGCCCTTTTTCAGATGACCGGGCGGAATCTGCTGGCCTCGGTGCTGGTACTCTCGTTTATGATTGTGCCCATGGTGATCGCCCTGGCCGCCGACGCGCTGTATGCCGTGCCCATAGAGCGCAGGGAGGTAGGGTACGCGATGGGCATGAATCATTTTCGGGTAATAGTCAAGATCATCTTGCCGGAGGCTAGCCCCGGCATCGCGGCTGGCCTGATTTTGGGCGCCGGCCGGGGCATTGGCGAGGCGATCGCCGTCTCCATGGTCTGCGGCGGCGTGGGGACGCTACCATTGCTTTCTCACGGGGTGGCCGCGCTTTTTACGCCCATATTGCCCCTTTCCGCCGCGATCGTCAATAAGTCGGAGGCGATGAGCGTACCGGCGGTCTCCAGCGCTCTTTTCGCCTGCGGCGCGGTGCTGCTGCTCATGGGCGCCGTATTGTCCCTGATCGCCCGCGCGCTGACCAGGCGCTCCCCGTCGGACGCGCTGTAGGAGGGGAGAATTTGACTGAAATGAATGGAATGACCGAGACGACCGAGGCGACAGAGGCGACAGAGGCGAGATATATGGCGGATATGGCGGATATGACAGATATGACAGATATGACAGAGACGACATGGCTCCCGACGGCCCCCCAGGCAATGGCAACCCGAGAGAGGCACAGGCGGCTGTCGGCTGTCGCCGGCCCGGTTTACGCCTGGCTGACGACGGCGATCATCGTAGCGGTGTGCCTGCTGATCCTGTTTACGGTGCTGATCATGGGCGCGGGGGCGATCAGCCCGGAGTTCTTCCTGCGGGAACCCAGTGCCTCCAGCCTGAACGCCGGGGATTCCGGCGGGATTTCCTCTCCCTTGGCGGGGACCGTTTGCCTTACCCTGATCGGGATAGCGATCGCTTTTCCCATTTCCCTGGCCACGGCGATATATATGACCTATTATGCCAAAAAAGGGCTGGTGGGCCGGGGGATCGATCTGGCCGTGGATATCCTGGCGGGTGTGCCCACCGTGGTCATCGCGCTTTTCGCGCTGGCCGTCTTCACCAACCCCGCTTTTACCTTTTTGTCCACCCCGGTGCAAAATGACGGCGGTGTGGTGGCCCGGGCCTACGGCAAGTCTTTTTTGGTCGCGGGCATAGCGATGGCGGTGATGATCCTGCCTTTTGTCACCAAATCCATGGCGGAAGCGCTGAAACGTACGCCAGCCGCCTATATTGACGGTTCCCTGGCCCTGGGGGCGACTATGTGGCGGACGATATGCCGGGTCGTTATCCCGTCGGCCCGGCGGGGCATTGTGACCGGCGCTATTTTGGGCATGGGGCGGATCATGGGCGATACGGCCATCGTGTGGCTGGCCCTGGGCGGCACCTTGCGCATGACCGGCCCCCAACCGTGGTACGCGCCGGTAAATTGGCTGGGCACGCTGCGGAATACCGGTAGCACGCTGACCTCGTATATTTACTATACCTCGCCGGCGGGCGAGGGCAACAATCTCAAGGCCGCCTTTGGGGCGGCCCTGGTGCTGATCGTCATGATCATCCTGCTCAACGCGCTGACCGCCGTCCTGGGCGGGATCGGCGATACAGAAGGGGGTGGCGGGGCATGAGGGATATGGCGGCGAAAAATATAGCTGCGCGAGACGCTAGGGCCGGCGGGATTGGCGGGATTGGCCTGGCCGGCGCCGACGCCGGTATCCCGGGCGTC
>JAISDE010000142.1 GCA_031265035.1 Peptococcaceae bacterium
GGCTCTATGGCAAAACGATGGGCGGCTTAGCGAGAATTTTTCCTTAGCGCCCGCAGCTCGGCTAAAATTTTTTCCGGCGTGGCGGGCAAATCCCTGATCCGCGCCCCTACAGCGTGATAAATCCCGTTTATGACCGCCGGCGTCATCGGCACCGTCCCCACCTCGGAAACGCCCTTGGCGCCCAAGGGGCCGGCCGGATCGGGATTTTCCAGCAGCAGCGTCTCATAATATGGTGTCTCGCCGATCGTGGGCAAGCCCAACTGGCCAAAATATTTTTTTTGCGGCGCGCCGTCTTTTAAGGGGAAAGTCTCTGAAAGAGCGTATCCTATGCCCATGGCGCAGCTGCCGGTCAACTGCCCCTCGACTACGTTGCTGTTGATCAGGCGCCCGATATCATGGGCCGCGATCACATCCAGCACCCTTACCCGGCCATCGGCGGTATCCACCTCCACCACCGCGGCCTGGGTGGTGTAGGTATAAGCCGGGTAATTTCTGTATTCCGCCTGAGAAACGCTGGCCCGACCCGCCGTATCGTAAAGAGCGAAAGTTTTAGGCGCGATATAGACATACTCGGCGAATAGCCGGTCGCCGCCGGCGAGAAGAGCCAGTACCCGGGCCAGATTGCCCGGCGAGGCGGCCGGCAGCGCCTTGTAGGACTCGTCGTCAGGATCAAAGTGATAGCCCTGGGCGGCAGGCGTCGGCAGCCCGGCGTTGGCGGCCCCCGCCTCAGCCCCGGCAACGGCGCCAGCTGTAGCGCCGGCATCCGGGCTAACGACAGCGCCCGCAACGGTGCCAGCGCCAGCTACAGCGCCCGCGCCCACACCTGCGCCTGCTCCCGCCCCATCTCTTGCACCAGCACCCGCGCCTGCACCCGCCTCAGCGCCAGCGCCAGTTCCAGCGCCGGCACCAGCACCTGTGCCAGCCTCGGCCTTAGCCCCCGCACCGTCAGCGCCTTCCCCGGCCAACAACGCGGCCAGCCTGGCGCGGAACTTTTTGGCCGCCCCTACCACGGCGCTGCCGCTGATCAGTGTCTGCCGCTCCCCCACGGCATTGCTGTGGGGCACGGTCAGCAACGTGTCGCCATTTACCGTATCCAAAATCTCCGGCTCACAGCCCAAAACCTGCGCCGCCAGCTGGGTCATGGCCGTGCGAAAGCCCTGCCCCATGTCAATGCCGGAAACCGTCAGCAACAGCCGCCCGTCCGCCCGCAAAAGCAGCGAGGCGCCGGCGTCGTCAATCTTGCCCTTGCCGGCCCCGACATTTTTGAAGCCGCTGGCCATCCCCAGGCCCAGTCGCTTGGTGCCCTGGGGATAATCCGCCTGCCGCCGCTGGAAAACCTCCCTGGCGGCGTCCCGGCAAAGCATCAGTGTCTCCCGAATCCCCACGCTTTTTTGCAGGATCTCGCCGGAAAACGTGGTGTCCGAAAGTCGAAAGGCGTTGCGCAAGCGCAGCTCAAAAGGATCCAGCCCCAGGGCCGTCGCCGCCTCGTCCAGCAGGGATTCCATGGCGAAAGCGGCCTGATTGATACCAAAGCCCCGAAAAGCGCTGGCGGGGACATTATTGGTAAACACCGCCTGCCCGCTGACCCGACCGTTGGGCATCCGGTAAGGGCCGACGGAAAAAATACACGCCTGATCAATAACCCTGGGGCTGAGGTTGGTATAAGGTCCCCCATCGGAAAGCAATTTAGCGTCAAAATACCGCAACAGCCCTTCCCGATTCACGCCCAGCTCATAATCCAGCTCATAAGGATGCCGTTTGGTACTAAAGCCCAGGGATTCTTCCCGGGACAATACCAAGCGCACCGGCCTTTTCAGGCAATGAGCGGCCACCGCCACCGCCGGCTCGGTAGTGGCGTCAGCCTTGCTGCCAAAACCGCCGCCGGCCGGCGTCGCCCGGATCCGCACCTTTTCCGGCGGCAGGGCCAGCACCGCGGCCAATTGGCGGCGCAGCTCGAAAGGAGACTGGGTCGGGCAATACACTGTCACACCCGCCGCCGGATCCCAGCAGCCGACGCTGGCCTCCGGCTCCAGACAAGCGTGCTCTACCGCCGGCGTCGTAAAATGACCCCGGAAGTGGAGCAGACCCGGCTCCCGCCGGGCGGCGTCGGGATCGCCGGTCGTATGGCTGAGTTCCTTGATTACCAGCCCCTTCGCCGCCGCCTCCCGCATATCAAACACCGGCGGCAGCGGCTGATAATCCACCCGCACCAAAGCGGCGGCAGCCCTGGCCTGAGCCTCGCTGTCCGCCACCACCAGGGTCACCATATCCCGGATAAAGCGTACCTCGTCGGCGCAAAATACCGGCTGATCCGGCGTCAGCAGCCCAAAACCGTTTTGGCCGGGCACATCCCTGGCGGTCAGCACGGCGATCACGCCCGCCGCCGCCAGCGCCGGGCCGCTGTCGATGGCCAAAATCCTGGCGTGAGCCTGTCCCGACCAGACCGGGGCGGCATATACCATGCCCGGGAAATCCAGATCGGCGGCAAAGGGCAGCCTGCCGGCGGCTTTGTCCAGGCCGTCTTTGTCCCACAAGGGCCGGCCCAGCAAATCAGCCGCCCCGGCGGCGGCACTGGCGCCGTCCGGCCCCAAGCCAGCCAAAGCGCCGCCGCTATCGTCCCGCCCCGAGCCAATCAAGACGCCGCCGCTCGGCCCCCCGCCAGCCAAAGCGCCGCCGTTCAGCCCCGGCGCCACCTTTTCCCGATACTCCCCCTCGGCAATCTGGACATACAAACGCCCCCTGGACAAAGGCGGCTCCGCCGGCGCGGCGGCCGCTCCGCCCAGCGCCAGCGGCACCTCGCCGCTCCCGTCAGCCGCCGCCAGCGCGGCGGCCACTTCGCCCGCGGCCATCTCGTCGCTCCCAGCCACGGCCACAGCCGCCGTCTCGCCACTGCCTGCCACGGCCACAGCCGCTTCACCGCTCCCGGCCTCCACGGCTGTATCGTCGCTCCCGGCCTCTGCCACCACAGCCGCCTCGCCGCTCCCGGCCTCTGCCGCCGCCTGCCTCATCCTGGCCGCCGCCAACTCCACCGCCTCAATGATTTTGACATAGCCGGTGCAGCGGCAATAATTGCGCCGCAATGCCTGAAAAATATCCGCCCGGCTGGGCGAGAGATTTCGATCCAGAAGACCCTTGGCGGCCATGATCATGCCGGGGCTGCAAAAGCCGCACTGGATCGCTCCCGCGTCTAAAAAAGCCTTTTGGATCGGATGGGGCCGCCCCGCCGCCGCCAGATGCTCAATCGTCTCGATCTCCTTGCCGGCGACGGCGGCCAGCTTGACGACACAAGCCCGGACGGCCTTGCCGTCCATCAGCACCGTACAAACGCCGCAATGACCGGTGCCACAGCCCTCCTTGGCTCCCTTCAGGCCCAGGACATCCCGCAGGCAGGCCAGCAAAGTCATCCCCGACCGCTCCGCCGGCAAAGTGACAATCTCCCCGTTGACGGAGAAAACCAGGGGCGAGCCCGCCGCCGAGCCGGCGCCGGCTTGGTTGGCGCCTGAGAAAGCGCCGGAGGGATCTGCCGCCGAAGAAAACATAAGACCGCTCCTTCCTTCAAGGCAACGTATCGATGCCTTGAAAAAACTGATTTTTACGCGGCACATTATATCACGCGGCGATCCCCAATGAATTAACGCCTGTTAGCGTTTCGCGGAATTTCCCCGGTTACCCCGGTTAGATTTCCCGTCGATTTCCCGTCGGATACGGACTGGAACTCTGTATTGAATTCTGGTATAGTGGGGGTAGTCCAGAATGAAAGGTATACCGCATGAAGTATTATAAAATCTTAATGGCTGACAAGTCAGAGAATGATATTGTTGGCCACTGCGCTAATGACTATGGAATAGGATATGACGCGCTATGCCAAGGAAAAGAGTTTCTCAACTGGAATGACGCCTTCATGTTTTATTACAACAAAAATGAAGGCGATATCCCGACTGACTATCTGGCAAATGACAAAGGCTGGTTTCTTATATCTGAGAATTTAAAAGAACTGTTAGAAGGAATGCGCGTCGCTTGTCAGTATTTTAATATACCAATAATAGAGGCGGTTACCAATACTCCACTTAACCCTTACTATGGGGCTAATATTCTTCAAATGGTAGACGCGCTTTGCCTTGACGCGTCAGAATACTCGACAATGACGGTCAAAAAAAGCACCGATGTTTTCCACAATATAAAAAAATTCGCGGTTCACGCGTCGAAATTGAATGGCATAGACGTTTTTAAGTTAGCAACAGGAAGCGTATTCCCGATTTTTGTATCACAACGATTTAAGGATGAGGTAAGAAAGCGAAATTTGACAGGAATGGATTTTCAGGAAATAAGAGTAGTTCCTTATTAGGCGCTTCCGAGGAGGCAGGATGATGGAAACATCAATTATTCAAGAATTCGCGTTATTTATCAACGAAGTCAATAAATATACGGAAGGCGTTCACTTTCTCAATCCTGGCGCGGAATTATCCGTTATTGAAGGATTCGAAAAAAGTAATAATATCAGTCTTCCGAAGCAATATAAAAATTTTTTGCGATTACATAATGGTGGGGAACTATTCAGACCGGGAGTAGTATTAGCCGCGATCTACAATGGAAAAACAGGAGATAAAAAAATCGGCGTACCATACCTTGATGAATCGTTGTCGCGTCATAGGCGTTTACCCGGTATGCCGAATAACTTGCTTATCATCGCGGACATGAATTATGGAGATCCAATCTGTATAGCGCTCAACCATAGTGACGACGAGTCAAAAGTTGTTCAATGGAGCATTGAGGACGGCAATATATCACGCGAATGGGATAGCTTTACCGAATGGCTGTCGAATACCATTGAAGAAGGTTCTATGTTAGTAAGCTATGATGGAAGTGAGAAAGAATTAGATTTTCTGTAGCCACTAAATGGCGCTTTCCCTACGCCTATCCCCGCGCTATCTATCAGTTCAGCTTTCCTTTTCCCTCAGCGTCTTTGTGTAATAAAACTTACCCCCACCACCTATTCAATACCCATTCCTTTCATTATCTCACTCCAAGTCCTGAACGCTCATTTTTTCTAAATCTCGTCGCCTTTCGCGTTTCCCGCCGCAAGCCGCGTAGATGGCGAGTAAAACGGCTGTCGGTATGTTGACAAACAGAAAAGCGGATACCATCGCCGCGATCACTGTTGATACCTCGCCAACGCTCACCACATTAAGCGCGAAAATTAACGAGACGCAAAATGAGATAATTGGCAATATAAGACCCGCCCATTTGCTTTCTTTTTTCGAGAGAAATATTTGTAACCATATCCCGCCCGCGCCAAAAACCAAAAGAAGAATAAGACTGAGTATGATTGTTCTCGTAGCAATCGCCACTACGCTCTCACCCCCAACTTTTTATACTCCGCGATCAAGATTTTCGCGGTATCGAAATCAACCTTTTCACTGACCGCCAAGCGCTTAATCAAGGCGATATACGGCTCATTGGCGGTATCCTCGCTGATTTGGATTTTCTGTATCAGCTTATCAAGCCGCAAACGCACCGTTGGATAAGTTACGCCGTATTGCCGCGCCATTTCTTTCAGTGAGCCGGAAGCCCGCAAAAATTTCTTGATAAATGTAACGTCTTCATCCTCAAAGTTCACCATCCATTCGGGGATAATCTCTAATGACATAGCCCCACCCCTCCTTTAACAATGTTGATTATAAACCTCAACAATGTTAAAGTCAATGCCAAAATCAAAAGCGTATTGCGGAACTCGACCGGCTTTTCAAGAAAACCTACGAGGACAATGCCGGCGGAAAATTGAGTGACAAGCGGTTTGAGCAGCTATCGGCGGACTATGAGCGGTTTTTGAGCGGGTCGAACGGTTCCATAGCGTACCACCTTGTCAGCAAGTTTTAAGCAAGATTAAGCAAGATTAAGCAAGATTAAGCAAGTTTTAAGCAAGTTGCTAGTGACTAATTTTGTTCGGTGCCTTCATGCCATTTCGCGGCAGATGTGCTGCCGCTGCTGTGAATCCGTCCCTCGTCACGCAATTCGCGGAGCAAATACTGGATTTGATTTTTTGAGTGGCTCGGAAGAACTTGCCGCAACTCTTTCAGCGGCGTTCCCTTGTCACCGCTTTCGCGAATATGTTTCAGCAATAATTCCTTATTTGTTTCGCGGTCTAAGCCAACGATGCGCGTGTGAACCCCCGTCTTACCCGTCGCTTCATAAAGGCTATGCGCCAAGACATATTTTCCGCGTCCGCTGTGTTCAACGATACCTAAATCGACGAGGCGTTTTATATGCTGACGCAGTTCGTCAGTAAGTTTCCATTCGTGGAATAATGTGTCGATGACGAGGAAGTCCACAGTCGATAAAACTTCCATTCGCTCATCGCCGATTTGTTTCAGCATTGATAACAGCCGCTTGTCGAGCACAAGTCCGTTTAAGGTCAGGAACACCCAGTATGCGTCCGTGCCACTGAAATCCGGCAGGGGCTTTGCTTCTTTTACGCTTAATTCGTAAATCAGATTCATTCCCTGCCCGGAGCGTTCAACCAAACCACATAACGCGAGTATGGACGCGATAAGTCGGTTGCGCGGCGACTGGCGGTTGAGGATATTGTCAACAGTGATGCCGGATGGAAATCCGCCGGGGCTTTCGACAACGAGCCTGTCCTTGTACTGGCGGACAAACACGCTCCCGCTCATCTGATAATCGCGGTGACTGACGGCATTTAGCACCGCCTCACGAACCACACGCTCATTGAAAGTCGGCACATCGAAAATGACAAAACCATCTTGATAATGTTGTTTGTCATTCCTCAGGTTCACAAGCTCCCAAATGCGGTCGAAGAATGAGAAAAATCCTTGCGTAAATTCTTCGCGTTGCGCGGCGGGACCGGACGCGTTTGACGAGCGGTACTCAAATATGACTTCCGCCTGCGAAAGATGTTTTGTAAGCGCGGCTTTAGTTCCGAATAATATCAGCGCGGCATAGGTTACGCCGTTCGCTTTTATTGCGCCGCAGTCCATTAGCGACTGTTCTGCCGACAGCTTTTTTATGCGGTTGTTTCCGCTCTTTTCTGCCCAAAGATCGCGGAATATGGTTATGGCTTTTTCGTCTAAGTCTTTGAGCGACGCGCCGAGACAGATGTCGCTTGAAAAATCGTGTCCCGTTTCTTCGTAGATGCCCCGTAAAACTTCCGGCGGCATCGTTACAAGGCTGTCGCCGTCGCGCCACCAAGCAACGCCGTCAACCTGTACAGGCAGACCTACCGGGCGGCTCGCCACCTCAAAAACGAGGACGGGCATACCGTCCTGCTCGAAAAGCTGAAACTCAACCTTGATATGGAGCTTATCTATCAGGTTCCTGCAGGCGCGTTCCGGCTGTTCAAAAGCGGTGCTGCCAACGACCTTACGAGGGCGTTTATCGGTAACGCCGAGGACGAAGAACCCGCCGCCGCAGTTGGCTAAAGCGCAACAGTATTTCGTCGCTTTTTCAAAGTCGCCGTGGCGTTTCCATTCTTTGAACTCATACCGCGACCCCTCGGGTGCGTTGAGCAGGTCAGTTAGGTTATTGGGCGGGTTGGTCATTGGGCGGCGTCCTTCCTTGTAGGCGTTCACTTTTCCTTTTCCCCCAGCGTCTTTGTGTAATAAAACTTACCCCAACCACCATCTAAAACTACTTCCTCAGCCTTGCCTGTGGTACCTGAGAAATATATGCCGACCCTGCTATTCCTGTTAGCGATGACGACCCACCAATTGACCTTTAAAACCAAATCCCGGGAAGGCTTGCCCAGCAGCTCAATCGCTTCCTCTTTGGTCGTTTCCGCTGTTACCCGGGCTAAAACGGTATCAATATATATTTGTTCCTCCGCTGGGATATCATCGTTTCCCGGGTTTATCGCGCTGCCCAAAAAAACAACGGCGAAAAACAGCAAGGGCATCCACCCCGCTATTACCGCTATCTTTCTGACGACAGGATTCCTCGCCTTACTATTCTTGAAAAAGTATGGGGAGGTCAATAAAAACATAAACAAGCTTATTGCCGCGGGGATGAGTCGCGAGGCAAAAAGATTGTATACCAGTATCATTAAATACAGCAGCGAAAACGCTACAGCAAGCTTTTTCCCCATGGCCAACCGCCTCGTATCAATCTATTGCCGCGCCATTTCTTTCAGTGGCCGGAAGCCCGCGAAAATTAAACATTGCCTTTCCAGGCGTTTGGCTCAGCGCCATTGTTGAGCGACGCCCAATAGCTCGCTACAGGGTTCGGGTCATTTTTGTCGCGGTATGACAGCAACGTGTCATACCAACCCCGTTGTGACACCCCAAACCCATTGGCGAGGCCGATATCTGACAGACCATCGGCGCCAAGCTCTATTTTGAACACAGCGTCTTTTATATTGGCCAACCCTATTTTTTGGAGTTCCGTCAGTCCGTCCTTGATATAAGAAACTGTCGCCGCCGCCTCATTTAGCAGAGTTTGAGACATCAGCGAGCCGCTATATTCGGCGGATACCTTCTCGCCGATGACCTCAAATACATCGCGGCGGTCAGGTGTGAGAATAGCGTCGTCCTCAAACCGCAAATCAGCCAGTGAAAGCCCAGTCCATTGTCTGAGCGCGCTGTCTATTTGATATTTTTTCAACTGGTTTTTTGTGACTTGAACAGGGACATCGTTTGTTGAGTTTTTGATATGGGCGAACATCAGCCGACCAAGGCTGGTAGTATTCCAAGCTTTGGCCATCCCGTCGTTGGGGTCGACTCGCGCGGCATTGAGCGCGTTAGCTATCTGTTCCGCTTTCCCGGCATTTTCCCCTGAAACGTTGAACCTGTAGCTTGAGTCAACCGAAATCTCGAAATTCTCCCCAGCGACAATCTCAATCCCGTTTTCCCGCAACGCGCCGGCCACCGCGTCATTCATATAGTCGCGCTGCTGGATACGCCTTTGGGCAAGTTCTATTTGGATCATACGAATATTGCCGTTTTCGTCGCGGAGATACTGCTGCTCTCGCGGCAGGCTTGATTGAACTCTGGCGTTTACACTCAGGACAACCTCGTCCCTTATCACTGGCGCGCGCGCGGCAGGGCCAAGATCATTCACTTTTACGCGCCCGGTACGCGCCCCCGCCCGCTTTTGTGGCAACATAGAGTCAAGAAGCGCTTTTCTCTGCTGAAAAAGATAATCATTCATGTTGCTGATGTTCATAACTCAACCCCACCTCGCCATCTATGGGAGTAAGCCAAATGCCAAAACTCTCCTGCCGGGTCGGCCCGGGCCGGCATACCCCTACTGTATTATTATCGAACGAAACGAGGAAAACTTAACCGTTCCCCGCCCCTTTTTTGCAGGCTGTTCAAAGGTGTCCGCGAACTGGATAGCAGTCAATAGCCTATATTTATCGCGATATGCCCGTTTGCTATAATGTAACAAGGATGTCTTCGATCTGCGAGAGGAGTTGAGAAAGGTAAATCAAACTCCGTTATCACCCCGCTCTTGGTTACTCGCCCAATCTTATTCCCTTGATTCTCGCTAAACCAAAGAGCGTTATAATTGCCAAAAACAATAAGACATCTTATTACAACAGGGCAGAATTATGCAAGCAGTATTGCGTATCTATGCTATTTGCTGTATAATAGAATGCAAGAAAAAGGAGTTGATTATGTTGGCAAATAAAACATTGGCGGACAAAGCGATTACCGTCCGAGTGGACGGCGCGACAAAGGAACAGGCTGAAAAAATGCTGGACGAGATGGGCATTAACATGACAACGTAAATCCCCTGAAATAATTATAAGTGTACCATCAGCCAAATGCGTAAAGCGCTTGAAATAAAGGAATTTCGCGTATTTGATACTTGACAAACTATAGCCTATACACGTATAATATGGATATATTATACGTGTATAGGGCGGTTTGAGATGCATATTATTGAGAACTACAACGCTAAAGCGGACAGAGTATATTGCTACGTCGGCGAATGCCAATGGGACAGGCTGGTCAAAAAATATATCAACACCAGGATCTCAATCGGGCACCTTGATGGCACGCCAACCTATTTCGTGCCAAACAGAAGATTTATGGCGCTCTTTTCCATGGAAGCGAGGGGCCAAGAGATACTTGAAAGATTAGACAGGGACATCCTTGATGTCATAAGGACGAAATATGGGAGCAGCATCCAATTAGCCGACCGCGACGCCGGCGAAGAGCAGACGCGGGTCGCGCGCGCGGTTTTCTCGGGGCCGTCAATCGTATTCGGCGGCATCACGTCGCGCTACCACATAGACGCGATGCTCAAACGAGCTTTTGGAGAGAGCGACGCGATGGAAATACTGGCGCTGGCGTGGTATCTGGTGTCCGAGGGGGACGCGCTCGTCAACAGCGACGTGTGGCTGAGTCATTTTGAGAACCCAGCCGGCGGGGAGATCAGCAGCCAGAATATAACAAAACTTTTGGATCGCGTTGGGCAGGACGGAATCATGTCGTTTTACAAGCAATGGCTGGAGGGGTTCGGAAAGACCGGCGACAAGACGCTCTACGACCTGACCTCAATATCCTGGTATGGTCGTGGCATCGACATGGCCGATTGGGGGCACAATCGAGACGGCGAGAATTTGCCCCAGGTTAATTTCGCGCTGCTTTGCGCGCGGAAGTCGGCGATGCCGCTTTTCGCCTGGCCGCTGAACGGCAGCGTGTCTGACGTGAGAACACTGGAGAACACTCTGGGATTCTTGCGCAAGCTCGACTGCAAACCGGACTGCCTTATGATGGATCGCGGCTTCGCGAGCATGGACAACATCTCCTTCATGCTGAAGAATGGCTATGTGTTCTTGCAAGCCGCGCGGCTGAACGCCGGATGGGTCCGCGACGCCATAGACGCGGGGAGGGGGATCAGGCTTCGCCCCGACTCCATGCTGAGGGTCGGGAACAGGACATACTACGCCAGCACTACAAAATGCCAGTGGGTCGCGCTGAGAAAAACGGACAAGAAAGGGAATGTTTCCGAACCGGAGGTATTGGTGTATCAATGCGGAACCGCTAAGGGGGAAAGATATATGGCTAAGGAAGGCGAGAAGATCATCAGCCAGCACCCATGTGTGGCGCATGTTCTTTTCTGCCAAGATCTCGTTGGCCCGCAGTGGGACTTGTTCATGGGGAAACTGAACGATGAGTATCGGCGGCTCATCAGCGATCCCAGCGCGGCGCCTGCCAACGAGCTAAAGACATACTTTATTATTGAGAGGAAGAAATGGGCCAGGGTGCGGAGCGTGGATTTCAATATGGAACGGATCGAGCGGCACCGAGATAAATACGCCGGGCATATTTGCTTCATCACAAACGATAAAACCATCAGTCTGGCTGCTGACGCTCTCGGAGAGTACTCAACACGGGACTATATTGAGAAAGACTTTGACGAGATGAAAAACGACCTGGACATGCGCAGGATTCGGGTACACACCGATGAGAGGATGAAAGCGCGCCTGCTTATCCAGTTCATCGCCGAAATTTATATGAGGGAGATCAGGGTGCGCCTGCGGGACTCAGTTGAGTGCAGAAAGATGACAAGGAAGCAGATCGCCTCCCATATCAAGGGCATATACAAGATAAAGTTTACTGGAAAGTATAGGGACATCTGCCCTGAACTCTCAAAGTCACAACGGGCGATATTGGCGGCTTTGGGGCTGAACGATTCAAGATAATACACGTATAATTCTCTGGGGGATTTACGATGACAACCTACATCGCGTCAAGCCTTAAAGCCTTAGTCCGCGAGCGAAGAATCCCCTTTGATATGGTCACGCGAGAGTATCTAGCGGATCAAATCATTCTGGCAAAACTGGCCGAAGCCGAAAGAGAGATTGCCGACCCAAACACTGTGTTATTAGACCATGACGAAATTTTTGGCCCAATCAGGAAGCAATTCGGTTATGAAGTATAGGGTTCGGCATACGCCGCTATCCAACCGAGAAGTAGCCGCCATAGCCAAAGCCCTCGCGCGATATCCTAAAAAACTTATTCCGCGCGACGCCATTGATTTTTTCCCTTCATTAACTTAAAATGGTAATGACGGGAGGGATCAATATAATTATCTTAAAACGCGGCCTGACTTATCTCTTGCTCCTGCTGTTTTGCAACATCGTCCTCGTAGCGGGCGCCCTGCCCGGAGCCGCGGCCATATTGGCCGCTGTCGCGCTGGCCGTCTTTTATATTCGCTTCAACGTGATCCCCCGGGGGGACAAATCCCCCCAGCGCCGGCTCAGGATCCTGATCGGCGGCTATGAGTTGGCCCTGGCCGCTATCACCTGCTTTACTTTTGAGATTTTAGCTTACCTCTATATCATCCTAGGCCCAACAAATATCGCGATACCCGCCCTCACCGTTAACGCCCTGATAAGCGCCGGCCTGATCTTTATTCTGCTCTTCAACGGCATAGCCCGCATATTTGTCTGCTCCGGCCAGTTGGGGATTATGCCCAGAGTACTTTTGGCGCTTTTCTGGTGGCTGCCGGTGGTGAACCTTCTCCTGCTCAGGCAATTTCTCAGCGCGTCCAGCGGCGAATATGAGTTCACGCTTCAAAAGCGTCAACTCAACGCGGCGCGGCGGCAGGATGAGCTGTGCAAGACCCGTTACCCGCTCTTGCTGGTACACGGGATATTTTTTCGGGACTGGGAGAATTTCAATTACTGGGGCCGAATAGCTAGGGAATTGACGGACAACGGCGCCGCGATATATTACGGCAAACATCAGTCCTCCGCCTCGGTGGAGCGATGCGCGGGCGAACTCAAACAATGCGTCTTGGATATCCTGCGGGAGACCGGCCAGGAAAAGGTCAATATCATAGCGCACTCCAAGGGCGGCCTCGACTCGCGGTACGCGATCAGCTGTCTCGGCCTGGGCGAGCGGGTAGCGTCCCTCACGACTATCAATACGCCGCACCTGGGCTGCGAATATGTGCGCAAGCTATTGGACGCCATCCCGGCCAAGGCGGTATCGGCCATAGGTAAAGGGTATGAGTCAATCTATACCAAACTGGGCGACGACAACCCTGATTTTCTCAATGGGCTGAAGAACCTCACCGATCAGGAATGCGCCCGGCTGAACGGCGTCATGCCAGACCACCCCGCCGTTTTATACCAAAGCGTCGGCTCGCGGATGCGGTCGGCCGCCAGCGCCGTCTTCCCGCTGAGTTTGGGCTATTCCATTATCAAGCTCTCCGGCGGCGGCGACAACGACGGTCTCGTCACCACGGCGTCAATGGTATGGGGCGATTTTCTCGGCGTCGTCAGCCCCAAAGGCCGGGATGGTATTTCCCACGGCGACATCATCGACCTGACCCGCAAGAATATCAAGGGTTTCGACGTTTGCGAGTTTTATGTCGATCTGGTAAACAAGCTAAAGTTAAAGGGGCTGTGATACCAGCATGTCAGCCTGGGCAATTAAGGTGGGCAATTAAACTTGCGATTTGCAAGGCCCTGTCAGCCTGTCAGATTTTCATGGAACTCGCTTAAAAAATATGATATACTACCTGTGACTTGTGAAAATCCCAAAGAAAAATCTGATCGCCCGTATAACTAGCGGCGCAGGGGGAAAACATGCGCAATCCGGCTCATCAGGATCAACAAGCTACCGCTCCGCCCGACCGTCACCCGCCAGCTGGCGCCCAGCCGGCCCTTGACTATCCCTCGTCGGCCAGCGCCCAACCGGCGCCGGGCCAGGGACTGGCGGAGTTGATCGCCCATCTGCCCGGTATGCTCTATCAATGCCTGAACGAGCCGCCGGATTACCCTTTTACTTTCGTCAGCGACGGCTGTCTGAGCCTGACCGGCTGCCGGCCGGCGGAGCTACTGGGACAACCCTTCGCCAAATTTCTCGCCCTGGCCCATCCCGAGGACGCCCCGACGCTAAACGCCTTATATGAAAAGGCCGTCGCCGGCGGGTCGCCTTGGGAGATCACTTTTCGCCTGAGCCATCCGGACGGCGGCGTCAGATGGGTCTGGGCCAAAAGCTGGACGGCGGCTGGCGCGCCCGCCGCCGCCCCCAACCTGTCGGCGGACACTCCCACCGGCGCCCCCAATCTGTCGGCTGGCGCGCCCGCTCCCCATATACTGGAGGGCTTTTGCGCCGATATCACCGGGCAGCGCCATTTGGAGGCGGCGGAACTGGCCAACCAAGCCAAAACAGAGTTTCTGGTCAACATGAGCCATGAGATCCGCACCCCCATGAACGCCATTTTGGGCATGACCGATCTGGCCCTCCGACAAACCCCGCCCGAGCCGACGGGGGAATATTTGCGCAATATTCGGACAGCCTCCAATTCCCTGCTGGCTATCATCAATGACATTTTGGATTTCTCCAAAATCGAGGCCGGCGCGATTGAGATCATGCCGGAACGATACGATACTCAGCCCTTTATTCACGACCTGGCGACCATGATCGACATGCGAATTGGCAAAAAGCCCCTAGAATTTATCATAGAGGACGACCCGGATTTGCCCAGTGAGATGATCGGCGACGTGAGCAGGATCAAGCAAATCGCCATCAATCTGCTGACCAACGCCGTAAAATTCACCAAGACCGGCCATGTTCGCCTGCGGATCAACGCGGATAACACGCCGGACCCGGAAAAGGTTCAGCTAAACGTCGAGGTGGAGGATACCGGCATCGGCATCAAAAAAGAGGATATCGATCGCCTTTTCGGTTATTTCTCCCAGGTGGACACGAAAAGAAACCGCAATATCGAGGGCACGGGCCTGGGCTTGGCCATCTCCAAACGGCTGGTCAACCTGATGGGCGGGGAAATCAAGGTGGAGAGCGTTTACCGCAAAGGCTCCTGTTTTCGGTTTTCTGTGCTTCAGGGCGTGGCCGACCGGACGCCGGCGGTACGGATCGCCCCGGCGACGGGCTGCCGGGCGGCGATCTGGCTGGACAACCGGGCCAAGGCCAAAAGCCTGGCCGACAAGCTAGAACGCCTGGGCGCGAGAGCGGAGATCATCTATTATCCGGAAAAACTCGCCCAGTACACCCATTTATTTTTTGATTATTACCGTTTTGACCGTTTCACGCCGGAAGAAGGGATCGAAACCAAGCTGATCGCCCTGAGCGGCAATTTCATGGACGAGCAGGATTTGCCTGGCGATGTGATCACCGTCCGCTCCCCTTTGTATTCCGCGGCGGTGGCGGAATTGTTGGACGCGGGCTACCACCGGCCAGTCGACCATGAGGCGGAAAACGAGGAACCCACCGATTTGATCCTCAGCGATACCCGCTTGCTGGTAGTGGACGACAATGAGATCAATTTGCTGGTGGCGGAAAATATGCTGGCGGCCTACGGCGGGGAAGTGGAGAAGGTTCGCTCCGGCCAGGAGGCGCTGGACATGGTTTATTCCGGCGATTACGACCTGGTGTTTATGGATCATATGATGCCGGATATGGACGGGGTGGAGACGACGGCGCTGATCCGGCAGTTGCCGGGAGACAGGTTCAAGAACTTGCCCATCGTGGCGCTGACGGCCAATGTGGTGGGCGATGTCAGGGAAATGTTTCTCCGCAGCGGCCTGAATGATTTCCTGTCCAAGCCCATTCGCCTGCGGGAGGTAGAGCGGGTGTTGCGGCAATGGCTGCCCCGGGATAAGTGGTCACAAAGCGGCTTCGACGGCAGATAAATTACCGCGGACAAATTTAGCGACGGAGGAACAAGCGACAAGATGAAGGCGATTGTGCTCGCCGCGGGATACGCCACCAGGCTCTACCCGCTAACCGAAAAACAGCCCAAGGCGCTGCTGCCCATCGGCGGCAAAGCGATTTTGGGTTACATCATGGAAAAATTGGACGTCTTGCCTGAGTGCGAGGAAATCCTGATCATCTCCAACCACAAATACATCCGGCATTTTACCGAGTGGCTGGGCCAATGGGCCGGCCGATTGCCGGTCGCCCTGCTAGACGACGGCAGCGAGGATGTGACCGACAGCCTGGGCGCTATCGGCGACATCGTCCACACCATTCGGGCCAGGGGCATCGACGAGGATGTCCTGATCGTGGCGGGCGACAATTTTTTTGACTTTCCCCTGGACGGCTTCCTGCTGGCCTGCCGGGAAAAAGGGCGGGACGGCGTTTGCGCCGGCAGGGTAACGGACAAAAACCGGCTGCGGCAAATGGGCGTGGTCTCGCTGGATCAGCGAGGCGATATCCTCCACATCGAGGAAAAGCCGGCGCTGCCCCGCTCAGATTTGGCTCTGTACGCTATTTATTATTATACCCGAGCAACACTCAGGCTCTTTGACTTGTATGCCCGGGAGGGTAATGTCATGGACGCGCCGGGCCATTTTCTGGTCTGGCTGCGCCGACAAAAACCGATTCTCGCTTATTTGTTCGAGGGTGAGTGCCATGATGTGGGCACACCCGAAAGTTATGGCGCCTTGCGGGAGAGATTTGACCGGTCGGCGACGGAAAATGAGGTGAAATCATGAAGATAGCGCTGTTTACCGATACGTTCTATCCGCAGCTCAACGGCGTGGCCGCCTCTGTGTTGACGCTGCAAAATAATTTAGCCGCCCTGGGCCACCAGGTCTACGTGGTCACTACCACGGATCCCGAGGCGCCGCCGGGGGAAACGACGGTCGTCCGGCTGCCCAGCCTGCCTGTCCCCCACCTGCGGGAAAGGCGCATCGGCATGTTTTATCATCCCCGGCTGGCCCGGCTGATCAGGAGTTGGGAGTTGGATCTGATCCATACCCACACGGAGTTTTGCCTGGGCAGCTTTGGGCGCTATCTGGCCCGGGATCTGCAAATTCCCCTGTTGCACAGCATGCACACGATCTATGAGGATTATACCCATTACTTAGCGAAACTCGCCAAGCTGCGAATGTTGAGCGGCCTGGCGAAAGCGGCGGCCAGAAAGATCAGCGCCGATTTCTGCAATTCCGCCGATCACGTCATCGTGCCCACCGACAAGGTGCGGGATTTGATGCGGTCTTATGGGGTCTGGCGGGAAATCGCCACTGTGCCCAGCGGTATATTGGTGGAGAAATTCGCCGGCGGCCAGGAGGATCCATCTGACCGGGAGGCCCTGCGGGCCGACCTGGGGATCAAAGCCGGCGAACGGGTTTTGCTCTACATCGGCCGGCTGGCGGAAGAAAAAAATCTGACGGAATTGCTGCGGGATCTGGCGACGTATCTGACCGCCCAGGATAATATCCGGCTGCTGCTCATCGGCGACGGCCCGGACAGGGGCCGGCTGGAAGACCTGGCGGCGTCTTTGGGCATCGGATCCCGGGCGATTTTCGCCGGGGCCAGGCCCTGGGATGAGATCGAGCGGTATTATCGTCTGGGTGATGTGTTTGTCAATACCTCCCAGAGCGAGAGCCAGGGCCTCACCTATATAGAGGCGATGGCCGCCGGGCTGCCGGTGGTGGCGAAAGCGGATCGCTGCCTGGACGGCGTTTTGGAGGACGGCAAAAACGGCTACGCTTTCCAGGATCAGGCCGGCATGCTGACAGCCTTGGATCTAATCCTGGGGGATGATGCGGCGAGAGAGCTTTTGGCCCAGCGCGCCCGCCAAACCGCGAGGCGTTTCTCCGCCGCCGGCTACGGGGAGCGGGTGGCCGAGCTGTATCAGGCTGTGTTGGCCGCCGGCAAGGGTTATCAAGCCGCCAAGAGATATCAAAAAGTTTCCTGAGCGCCGACGCTCAGAGCACGCGCTCAGAGCGAGCGTCTGGCTCGGCGCTCTCAACACCGGCGCTCAACGCCGGCTCTCAGAGCGAGCGCAGATAATCCGCCCGCCCAAGCCGGTAGAGATCGGCGCCCTGAGCGTCGATCACCACGGTGGCGGGAAAGTCCCTCACCGTCAGCCGTTGAACGGCCTCCGTCCCCAAATCCTCATAGCAAACCGGCTCCGCCGCGACGACACTGCCAGCGATCAGCGCCGCGCCGCCGCCCAAGGCGCCGAAATACACGGCGCCATATTTTTTCATGCTGTCAATCACCTGGGGGGAGCGCATCCCTTTGCCGATCATGCCCCGCAGCCCCGCCTCAATCAGCCTGGGGGCGTAAGCGTCCATGCGATAGCTGGTGGTGGGGCCGGCGGCGCCGATCACCCGCCCCGGCCGGGCGGGGCTTGGTCCAACGTAATAAATCACGCTGTCCTGTAAATCAAAGGGGAAAGCCTCGCCTTTTTCCAGAACATCCGTCAGGCGGGCGTGAGCCGCGTCCCTGGCGGTATAAATGACGCCGTTGAGCAAGACCCTGTCCCCGGCCCGCAACTCAAGGGCGGCCTTTTTGGTCAGCGGCGCGCGCAGCCGAATATCCATACCTCATTCTCCTTCTACAGAACTACACTAACCCGGCGGGTCGCGTGGCAGCTGATGTTGACCGCCACCGGCAGCCCGGCGATATGGGTGGGCAGCGTCTCAATGCTGACGCCCAAGGCCGTGGTTTGCCCGCCAAAGCCCTGGGGCCCGATGCCCAGGCGATTGATTTTTTCCCACAGCTCTAGCTCCATCTCCCGGTAATAGGGATCGGGATGGGGCTCGTCCAGGCCCCGCAGCAGGGCCTTTTTGGCCAGCAGCGCCACCTGATCAAAGGAGCCGCCGATCCCCACGCCCACGACGATGGGCGGGCAGGGATTGGGACCGGCCAAGCTGACAGTCTCCACCACAAAATCCTTGACGCCGGCCGCCCCGGCGGCGGGGGTCAGCATCGCCAGGCGGCTCATATTTTCCGAGCCAAAGCCTTTGGGGGACAAGGTGATGGTCAGCCTGTCCCCCGGCACAATATCCGTATGGATCAGCGCCGGCGTATTGTCGCCGGTATTTTTACGCCGCAGGGGATCCGCCACCACCGAGCGGCGCAGATAGCCCTGGGCGTAGCCCTGCCTTATCCCCTCGTGTACCGCCTCGTAAAGATCGCCCCCCACAATACGCGCGTCCTGGCCCAAAGCCAAAAAAACGCAAGCCATGCCAGTATCCTGGCACAACGGTATGGCCTCCCGCCGGGCGATGTCCATATTTTGGCACAACTTATCCAGAGTATCCCTGGCCGCCGGCCACGGCTCCCGCTCCCGGCACTCCCTGATCCGGCCCGCTATATCCTCGGGCAAAACCATATTGGCGCCGGCGCACATTTGACAAACGCTGGCCGTGACAGCGCCGCTGCTGATTTCCCGCAAAACCCGCTCCCCCTCTCTCGTTTATTACCCCTTAATTACCACATCAATTACCACTCAAAATTACCACTCAAACACCGACCCGTATGAGATATAAATGGATTTCAAAACGGATTTGCTCATCGCCGGTACCCGAAACTCTCTCACCCCGCAATTTAACGCCAGATAATTGAATTCCGTCACAGTCACGGCAGTGTCGGAATCCCTCCTCAACCCAAACATGGGGAGAATGTCACTCATATATTTGTAGGGAAACTCCTCTAAGATAATTATCCGCTGAAGCGAGTCCTGATAATACTGATATAGATAAAGGACACCTTCATAACTCAGAGTTCGAATTGGGTATTTGCCGCCATTTTCCCCGCTGAAATCCCATTCCACAATTTCCTGAGGCTCGCCAATTTTCGCTATCAATTCTTGCTCGGATAAAGTCTCGCCCGCCGCGTTTAAGAAATCTAAGGCGTCAAAGACCACCTCTACTTCCCTTTTCTCCAAGTACGTCGCCGCGTATACCCCGCAGGCGGACAGAATAGCCAGCCACAACAGAAAAATTTTGACAGGCCTCATTTCTCGCCAGCCCCTTTTTAATGAATCCATTAACATTTCAGCTAACATTTCAGCGTTTCAGCGTTTCGAGTCAATACTAGCACATTAGTGATGCCGTGTCTACGCCCGCCAAACCGCGAGGCGTTTCTCCGCCGCCGGCCCGCGGCCATCCGGCTTAGGACCATGATTATGATTTCTTGTGATTTCTTATGATTTCTTTATGATTATGATTTATCTATGATTTATCTATGATTTACGCGCTGATTTATGCGCTGTGGACAAAAGTGGATTTGTTTTTCGTATGAATAGGCAAATCATTCTTCCCCTCGTTCCCTTTACAAAAAAATCGGATAATGTTAAAATAAATTATCCTCGTAAAAGCGCGGGCTAACGCGCCGATCAGGAAATTTCAGGGGTGAGGCAGGTGAAAATATGTCCTTAGAAGCGATCAAGACCATAGCCGCGGCCGAGTCCGACGGGGATAAGCGTCGGGCGGAGGCGCTGGCGGAGGCCAAGCGGATCAGCGCGGCGGCGGACGCCGCCGGCCGAGAAGCGGCGCTGGCGGCCAAAGCGGCGGCTGAGGCCGAGGCGCGGCGGCTGTGGCAGGAGGCGGAAGCCCAAGGCGAGGCGGAGGCCGCCCAAGTCGCCCGGGAGGCCGAGGCCGCCAGCCAGGCGTTGGCTGACGCCGCTTTGGCTCGCATGGATCGGGCGGTGGCGATTATTGTGGAAAGGGTAGTGAGCGGCTAATGTCTATTGTTACTATGTCAAAACTGCGGGTCATCGCTCCCCTGCAAATCCGCCGCCCGCTATTGAAAGAGCTGACAGGCTTGGGCTGCGTTGAGTTGGGCGCTTCCGCCCAACGGCTCGCCGACCCGGAATGGGCGGGCAGTCTGGAAAAATTCAGCGAGGCCGGCGACGCGGATCGGCAGCTGGGCATTTTAGCCGCCGCCAGGGATTTGCTGGACAAGCACGCCCCCACCAAAAGCGGGTTTCTCTCCCCTCGTCGCCCGGTGACCGAGGCCGTTTTCTCGGACGACGCTTTGTGGGCGCAAGCCTTAGCCGGCGCCGGGCAAATCAACGACCTGGGCCGGCAGATCACCCTATGCTACGGCGAGGAAGGCCGGCTGAGCGTCAAAAGGGCCGCTCTCCTGCCTTGGCGGAGCTTGGAGGTTCCCCTGGATATCAAGGCGGGCAAGGCTTACCGGGCGCTGTTTGGGGTTTCCCCAGCCACCGGCCCGCCGGCCCAGGAATTGATCGACGCCGCGGAGCAAAAGGCTTTCGCCGTTATGACCCTGCTCCACAGCGACCGGGAGCAAAATTATTACTTTCTCATCCTCCACAACGACGTCTACGACGAGGTAATGGATGAGCTCAAGGCTAAAGGTTTCACCCTCAGCGTCTTCAAGGATACGGAGGGCACCGCCGACAGCAATATCCTGCAACTGGAGCACCGGCTCAAGGAATTGGAGGATCAGCGCCAATCGCTGCTTGAGGGGATCAAGGCCCTGGCCGGCCAAAAACCTTTGATCGAGCAGGCTATGGACGCCCTGACCATCGAGAGCCAGCGGGATCAGGTCTTAAACAATCTGGCCGCCACCCGACAAACCCTGTTTTTGGAAGGCTGGACGCCCGCTCAAAGCGAGGGCGCTGTCAGTCAGGTGCTGGAGCGTTACGGCTGCGCTTACGGGTTCAGCCCGCCGGAGGAAGGCGACGATCCGCCGGTGTTGCTGGCGAACTCAAAGCTGGTCAGGCCCTTCGGCATGGTGACCGAGCTTTACGCCTTGCCGACCTACGAGAGCAAGCTGGATCCCAACCCCTTTATGGCGCCTTTTTTCTTTATCTTTTTCGGCCTCATGATGGGTGATATCGCCTATGGCGCCATTATCACGCTGGTTTGCTGGTACATACTGAAAAAAGCCAAGCCGCCGGAGGACGGCATGATGGGCCGCCTGATGAAGGTGGGGTTTTACTGCGGTATCTCCACGATCATCTGGGGGGCTTTTTTTGGCGGCTTTTTCGGCAATCTGATCCCGTCTGTCTCAGGCGCTATGCTGGGCCATGAGGTATCCATTCGCCCGATTCTCTTTGACCCGATGGTGGATCCGATGAAGCTGTTCATTCTCGCGCTGGTTTTCGGCTTCATTCAGGTCATCCTGGGCCTGTGCCTCAACGCCTACAAGATGATCCTCCAAGGCGACCCCCTGGGCGCCGTCTTTGACGTGGGTTTTTGGCTCCTGATCCTGATCGGCGTGCCTCTGTGCCTGGTGGCTGTGCCGGTGGGCCTGGGCTTTATGGCCGCGGGCGCCCTGGGTGTGTTGTGTACCGCCGGTCGAGCCAAGCCCGGCCTTTTCGGCAAGATCACCGAGGGCTTGGGCGCCTTGTACGGCATCACCGGCTATCTGTCCGATATTTTGTCTTATTCCCGTCTGTTAGCCCTGAGCCTGGGCACCGCCGTCATCGCCCAGGTCATGAATACTATGGGCACACTGGCCGGCGGCACTTTGGTAGGCTGGCTGCTTTTCATCATTGTGTTTATTGTGGGCCATGTGTTTAACGTAGCGATCAATCTTATAGGCACTTACGTTCACACCAGCCGCCTGCAGTACATCGAGTTTTTCGGCAAATTTTTTGATTCCGGCGGGCGGCCTTTTTCCCCGCTGTTCAATAAAACAAAATATGTGGAGATTATTAAGGAGGGTAAATAATTATGGAATGGATCTCTAATCTTTTCAGTGGTACTGCTTTAGCTTTATTGGGCGCCGTATTAGCGACTTTTCTGGCCGGTACCGGTTCCGCCAAGGGCGTGGGTATCGCCGGTGAGGCCGCGGCCGGCGTATTGACTGAGGATCCCGGCAAGTTTGGCCAGACCCTGCTCTTACAGGCTCTCCCCGGTACCCAGGGCATCTACGGCTTTATCATCGCCTTTTTGATTCTTCTAAAAATCGGTATTATTGGCGGCAATCCTGTGGCTATATCCACCGGCACCGGTTTCCAGCTTCTTCTTGCCTCCCTGCCCATAAGCATCGTCGGCCTGACCTCCGGTATCGCCCAGGGACGGGCTTCCGCCGCTTGCATGGGCGTTATAGCCAAGCGGCCCGAGGAAATCGGTAAAGCGATGATGTACCCCGCCATGGTAGAAACCTACGCCGTGCTCTCCCTGCTGATCTCCTTCCTGATGTGGATGGGTATCAACGTATGACGGCAAGCAGGTTCCATTGGGGAACCCCACAGGTAACCACGACGAAAGGGGGGATCACCGCGGATGAACGGGATTGACGCCATCGCCGGCAAAATCACCGGCGACGCCCAGCGGGAGGCGGAGTCTATCTTAGCGGCGGCCAGGGACGAGGCCCGGGCCATCGGGGAGAAATACGAGGCGCAAGCCAGGGTCGAGGCGGAAAAGATCAAGATCGCCGGCGAGGAACAGGCCAAAGAGATCCGGCGTCGGGCCGCTTTCGCCGCCGAGCAGGATGCCAAGCGCCAGCTGCTGGGCGCCAAGCAGCGGCTGATCGCCCAGGCCTTTGACGGGGCTTTGGCGAAGCTGCTGGCCCTGCCGGAAAACGAGTACGTGAGCCTGTTGGCCCGTCTGGCCGCCCAGGCCGCCGACCGGGGCGACGAGGAAATCGTCATGTCTCCCAAAGAAAAGGAGACCCGGGGCCGTCAGGTGACCGAGGAGGCCAATCGCCTGCTGGCCAAGGCCGGCAAGCGGGCTGGCCTGAAGCTGTCGTCGGAGAGCCGGGCCTTTGCCGGCGGGCTGGTGCTGAAGGCCGGCGATGTGGAAGTCAACTGCGCCCTGGATACTATTTTGCGCCTGTCTAAGGACGATCTGGCCCTGGACGTGGCGGCGGCGTTGTTCGCCTGAGCGGAAAGGAGGGGCGTAATTTGACGGGAAGCAAAATCAAGGACACCGATTACCTTTATGCCAGCGCGCGGGTCAAGAGCCTGGAGCGGGGCCTCCTTTCCCGGGAGCGGCTGGAGCGAATGAGTGAGGCCAAGACCATCGAGGACGCCTTAAAGCTTCTGAGCGAGACCGGCTGGCCGGAGATCGCGGCCCCCGGCATGGCCGGGGTGGAAGACGCCCTGAGCGGGCGCCGGGAGGAAGCCTTCACCCTGATCCGCTCTTTGGCGCCGGACAAACGGCTGCCGGACGTGTTTTTGATCAAATATGATTACCATAATCTCAAGACCCTGCTGAAAAGCGAGGCCACCGGGGAAAACCCCGACCCGCTGCTGATTGGGGCTGGGCGGTTGCCCTGCCCCGAGTTGAAGGCGGCATTGCGGGAAGAAGATTTTTCCGGCCTGGGCCAAATCATGGCCCAAAGCGCGGCCGAGGCCAGGGATGTGCTGGCCAGGACTCAGGATCCCCAGCTGCTTGATCTGATTTTGGACAGGGCCATGCATGAGGAAATGCTGGAGATGGCCGCGAGTCTGGGTTCCGACTATCTCCTGGGCTACGTTCGACTGCTGATCGACAGTGTCAATCTGCGGGTGGCCGTCCGCCTGCGGCGGATGGGCAAGGGCGCGGAAATATTACGTTATGCCGCGATCGGCGGCGGTACCGTGTCGATCACCCGCCTTTTGGGCGACCTTAGCCCGGACGTGATCGAGAGCGTCTTCAACACCTCGGCGCTGGCGCCCGCGGCCCAGGCCGGCGTCGCCGCCCTCCGGGGCGAGAGCGGCCTGGCGGCCATGGATCTGGCTTGTGACGATATCCTGCTGCGCTACCTGAAAAAGGCCAAATATGTAGCCTTTGGCGCCGAGCCGCTGATTGGCTATCTGGGCGCGGTAGAGGCGGAGTTGACAGCGGTGCGCACGGTGATGGCCGGCCGTTTGGCGGAGTTGAGCCCTGAGATGATTACGGAAAGGCTGAGGGAAACGTATGTATAAGATTGCCGTCGTCGGCGACCGGGACAGCACCCTCGGCTTCAAAGCCCTGGGCCTGGACACGGTTTTCGCCGACAGCCCCGAGGAGGCCCGGGGAGCGATCCACCGCCTGGCGGCGGAGGACTGCGCCGTGATTTATCTGACGGAGCAGCTGGCCCAAAGCCTCACCCCGGAACTAGACCGTTACACCAACGCCCAGCGGCCGGCCATTATCCTCATCCCCGGCAAAGCCGGCTCTTTGGGCATCGGGATAGAAAATATCAATAAGGCGGTAGAGAAAGCCGTCGGCTCCAATATCCTGAAAAATGAGTAAGGCGCCGTAACGCTTATTCTTAAACCATGAAAGCAGGTAGATGATATTATGGAAACAGGCAAAATCTTGAAGGTCGCCGGTCCGCTGATCACTGCCACAGGGCTCAAGGACGCCAACATGTTTGACGTGGTGCATGTAGGCGGCCAAAAGCTGATCGGCGAGATCCTGGAGATGCGGGGCGATCAGGCTTCCATCCAGGTTTACGAGGAAACCGCCGGCGTCGGTCCGGGAGACGTGGTGGTGACCACCGGGGCGCCTTTATCCGTGGAATTGGGTCCCGGCATGATTGAGACCATTTACGACGGCATCCAGCGCCCGCTGGAGGCTATCCGGGAATTGGTGGGTCCCAGCATCACCAGGGGCATTCAGGTGCCCCCCATCAGCTATACCAAGCAGTGGGATTTTCAGCCGGTGGTCAAAGCCGGCGACAAGGTAATCGGCGGCGACTTCCTGGGCGAGGTGCGGGAAACCCCCGTCGTACTCCACAAAATTATGGTGCCGCCGGGGATCGAGGGCGCGGTAAAAGAGATCAAGGCCGGCAGCTTCACCGTCAAGGATACGGTGGCGACGCTGACCCTGGCCGACGGCAGCGAGAAAGCGCTGACCATGGCGCAAAAATGGCCGGTGCGGCGGGGCAGGCCCTACAAGGAGAAGCTGCCCCCCAATACGCCCATGATGACCGGGCAGCGGATTATCGATACCTTATTCCCCATCGCCAAAGGCGGCACCGCCGCCGTGCCCGGCCCCTTCGGCTCCGGCAAGACCGTGGTGCAGCACCAGCTGGCCAAGTGGTCCGACGTGGAGATCGTGGTCTACATCGGCTGCGGCGAGCGGGGCAACGAGATGACTGACGTGCTGCGGGAATTTCCCGAGCTGAAAGACCCCCGCACCGGCGAGAGCCTGATGAAGCGCACCGTCCTGATCGCCAACACCTCCGACATGCCGGTGGCCGCCCGGGAGGCTTCCGTTTATACCGGCATCACCATCGCCGAGTATTTCCGGGATATGGGTTACTCCGTGGCGGTTATCGCCGACTCCACCTCCCGTTGGGCCGAGGCGCTGCGGGAAATGTCCGGCCGCCTGGAGGAAATGCCCGGCGAGGAAGGTTATCCGGCTTATCTGGCCTCCCGTATGGCCCAGTTTTACGAGCGAGCCGGCTATGTGCGCTGCCTGGGCAGCGATGATCGCCGGGCCGCCCTGTCCGCCATCGGCGCCGTCTCCCCGCCTGGCGGCGATATCTCGGAGCCGGTGTCTCAGGCCACCTTGCGGATCGTGAAGGTATTCTGGGGTCTGGACGCCAATTTGGCTTACGCCCGCCATTTTCCCGCCATCAACTGGCTCAATAGCTATTCCCTGTACGAGGATCGGCTGGCGGAGTGGCTCAACGAGAATATTCACCCGGATTTCATGGCCCAGCGGGGCGAGACGATGAATATATTGCAGTTGGAAAGCGAACTGAACGAGATCGTCCGCCTGGTGGGTATCGACGCCCTGTCGGCCCAGGATCGGCTGACCATGGAGACGGCCCGGATGATCCGGGAGGACTTCCTGCAACAAAACGCCTTTGTGGACACCGACGCCTACACCTCCTTCAACAAGCAATTCGCCTTGCTGCGAATGATCCTGACTTATCAGAGCCTGGGCAAAGAGGCTTTGAGCGCCGGCGCCGCCATGGACAAGCTGTTCGCCGTAGCGGCCAGGGACAAGATCAGCCGGGCCAAGGACATCAGCCAGGAGGAGTATGAGGCGGCCTACGCGGCCATCACCGAGGAAATGACCGCCCAGATCAAGGCCATCACCGAAGAAGGAGGCGACCAGCAGTGATTAAAGAATATCGTACCATCCAGGAAGTCGCCGGCCCGCTGATGCTGATCCGGGATGTGGACAATGTCACCTATGACGAGCTGGGCGAGATCCAGCTGCAAAACGGCGAGACCCGCCGCTGCAAGGTGCTGGAGATCAATGGCAGCAACGCCATGGTGCAGTTGTTTGAAAGTTCCGCCGGCATCAATCTGGCCGGCTCCAAAGTGCGCTTTTTAGGCCACGGCATCGAGTTGGCGGTATCCGCCGATATGCTGGGCCGGGTATTTGACGGCATGGGCAACCCCATCGACGGCGGCCCGGAGATTTTGGCGGAAAAAAAGCTGGACATCAACGGCTTGCCCACCAACCCGGCGGCCCGGGACTATCCCAACGAGTTTATCCAGACCGGTATCTCGGCTATCGACGGCCTCAATACCCTGGTGCGGGGCCAAAAGCTGCCGGTATTTTCCGGCTCCGGCCTGCCCCACGCCAACTTGGGCGCCCAAATCGCCCGCCAGTCTAAGGTGCTGACCGGCGACGCCAAATTCGCCGTGGTTTTCGCCGCCGTGGGCATCACCTTTGAGGAAGCGGACTTCTTTATCTCCGACTTCAAGCGCACCGGCGCCATCGAGCGCACCGTGCTCTTTATGAACCTGGCCAACGACCCGGCCATCGAGCGTATCGCCACCCCCCGCATGGCCCTGACCGCCGCCGAGTATCTGGCCTACGAAAAAGGGATGCAGGTGCTGGTAATCATCACCGATATCACCAATTACGCCGAGGCCCTGCGGGAGGTATCCGCCGCCCGCAAGGAAGTGCCCGGCCGCCGGGGCTACCCCGGCTATCTCTACACCGACCTGGCCACCATGTACGAGCGGGCCGGCCGCCGTCTGGGCAACGAGGGTTCCATCACCATGATCCCCATCCTGTCCATGCCGGAAGACGACAAGACCCACCCCATCCCCGACCTGACCGGCTATATCACCGAGGGCCAGATCATCCTGTCCCGGGAGCTGTACCGCAAGGGGCTGACGCCGCCCGTCGACGTGCTGCCCTCTCTCTCCCGCCTGAAGGACAAAGGCACCGGCGCCGGCAAGACCCGGGAGGATCACGCCAGCACCATGAACCAGCTGTTCGCCGCCTACGCCAAGGGCAAGGACGCCAAAGAGCTGATGACCATCCTGGGCGAGGCGGCCCTGACGGAAGTGGACAAAAAATACGCCCTTTTCTCGGACGAGTTTGAGAAAAGATACGTGTCCCAAGGCTATGAGACCAACCGCTCCATTGAGGAAACCCTGGATTTGGGCTGGGAATTGCTGACTATCCTGCCGAAAAACGAGTTGAAGCGGATCAAGCCGGATATGATCGAAAAATACTGGCCCATCAAAGAATAAGGAGGGGTTGCTATGGCGCGCCTGAATGTGAACCCCACCCGGATGGAGCAGACCAAGCTGAAAAGACGGTTGGTGACCGCCCGGCGGGGGCACAAATTGCTGAAAGACAAGCGGGACGAGTTGATGCGGCAGTTTCTGGAGATCGTCCGGCACAATCTCGCTTTGCGCAAAAAAGTAGAGGCCGCCCTGGGCAAGGCTCACCGCAGCTTTACCATCGCCAGCGCCGTGATGTCGCCGGAGATACTGGAGGAGGCCCTGATGTACCCCAAGCAAAGCGTCACCCTGGCCCTCTCCACCAAAAATATCATGTCCGTCAACGTGCCGGTATATAAGTTTCAGATGAAAAGCGACGATCCGGCGGAGATCTTCCCCTACGGCTTCGCCACCACCTCCGGCGAGTTGGACGACGCCGTGCGGGCCTTGTCCCAGACCCTCAACGATCTGCTGGAGCTGGCGCAATCGGAAAAAACGGCGCAGATGCTGGCCCAGGAGATCGAGAAGACCCGGCGGCGGGTCAACGCTCTGGAATATGTGATGATCCCCCAGCTGGAGGAAACCATCAAGTATATCCGCATGAAGCTGGAGGAAAACGAGCGGGGCAATACCTCCCGCCTGATGAAGGTCAAGGACATGATGCTGGAGCAGGCCCATCATTACGCCGAGCGGGAAAGCCTGCCCCTCAGCGAGGCGGTGCCGATTTAGCGCGAGGCGCTAAAAGGCGCTAACGCGGCCGCCCGCCCGCGCCCCGGCCTGCCGGGGCCGCGAAGCGGTTTATCGCGAACCGGTTTATAAAGAACCGGTTTATGAAAGAAGCGGTTTATGAAAGAAGCGAAAGAGAGGCGTTATCCAGCTGACGGATATCGCCTCTCTTTCTCATTTTACACTTGCTTCCGCTCACTTAGCGCTTCTCTCGCGTTTGTGACGCGACGAAAACCGTACTTTCGCGCGGCCGCTTCCCCGGCTTGATTAAAATATGCCGTCCGCTCTGAGGGCGTCATATCTTTTATGGCCTCGTAGAGTTTACGACGGGTCGCGTGTATCTCGTCCAAGATGGTATCTGGTTTTCTCATCGTCAATCACCCCCATTGGTGTGTTGATCTCAACTGCCCTGTAACCTAAAAGCATATTGATTGCCGCCGTGTGTTTAATCGTTCTTTCTTTTACGATATGCCGGAAGTTGAGGCTGATAATCATATCAAGATCGTTGACCGTCGCGGCGGCGATATGGCTCGCGTCAGCGAGTGAGCCTCGCGGAAGCGCCCCCTCCGAAACATAGCGTCCCGCAAGGTTATCTGTTTCATCAGTGGTAGCGAGAATTGTAATATCATATTGCTTAATCAGGCCAAGCATTTTTTCGCGCTTAATTGCCGGAGCGTCCTCAATCTCTTTGATGACATAATCCGATGTAAACGGTTCAAATTTGCCGGACAAACATTCCTCAAACAACGTAACCGTATCGGCGTGAGCGTCTCGATCCTCATCAAAATAGTAATTGAACAAGGTTGTTTCCAAGTATATTTTTTGCTTCCTCATAAACGATTATCTCCCCGTCGGTTTCCTCGTTTTACCCGGCGCATACCATTGCTATCATCACTATTGTAATACAAAAGGGCCATCACAACAACAGATTTTTTAGTGTCTATACTGTTATTTGCACAACTTTTAGCGTCTTTAGTCTCAGTCGTCATAATGACCTTTGCATTGTGATATTTCAATTTTATCGTTATTTATACGGTACACCAGGCGGTTTGTATCATCAATACGACATGACCACCACCCTGATAAATTACCCCGCAAGGGTTCCGGTTTGCCTATCCCGCCATAGCCGATTCTCACAATATCCCGTATGATCTCATTTATACGTTTTAGCGTTTTTCTGTCTTGCGTTTGCCAGTCAAGGTAGTCATTCCATGCCCGCTCTTGAAAATCAACGCTCTTACTCATTTTCCATAGTCTCTAATTCCTCTAACGACTTGCGGACAATGCCCCGGCCAGCGTCCATATCGGCAATAGAGGCGCGCAAAACCCGCATGTTAGCCTCACTGTAAAAGGGGTCTGTTTTTGTCGTGATCTCAAACGGGATGCCGCCTTGCCGTAGCGTTTGCCGGACAAACATATTAAAGGCCGTCGTCATATTCAAACCCAACTCATCAAAGAGCGCGTCAACGCGGTTTTTCAAATCATCATCAATGCGTATATTGACCTGTGCCATGAAGCAACACCCCTTTCTTAACTATTATATAGCTTTTTCTATACCACGTCAACATATTTTAACATTATCTGTTTTAACATTATCACAACTTTTTGCGATTAAGATGTAAATGGGCAAACGCAGCATAATTACCATAATTACCATAATTACCATAATTACTTAATTACTTAGAGTAATCGCTAATGATTCCGAGTATTTCAATATAAATTCCGGTGTGGTATAATTGTCGGGAGCGCCATTACGAGGAGGAATACCATGAGATACAAGGACACGCTGACAACCGAGCGACTGGTTTTGCGGCCCCTTACCTCGGCCGATTTCGCGGCCGCCCACTCGTGGGGGAGCGATCTCGCCAATACCCGTTATATGCTGTGGGGACCCAACTCGGAGGAGCAGACCCGGGATTTTCTAGCGACCGCGAGACCCGGCAAGGATTTCGCCGTGGTCTTGAGGGATTCCGGCCAGGTGATAGGCAGCTGCGGTATCTATCCCGATCCGGCGGGGGATACGGGCGAGTTGGGCTGGATTCTCCATAAAGACCATTGGAAGCGGGGCTTTGGTACGGAGTTGGGCAGCGAGCTGCTGAGTTACGGCTTCAACGACTTGAGGCTACGCCGCGTCTGCGCCCCGTGCGCCGCAGTGAATTACGGCTCCTACAGGGTGATGGAGCGAAACGGTATGCGCCGCGAGGCAGTCCGCGTCAAGGCGTTTTGGGATCGGGTCGATAAGGAGTGGATTGACGAGGCGGAATACGCCCTGCTGGCGGAAGAATATTTTACGCCCAAGTGCCCGCCCGGGGGGCAGGCGGGCGGGGCTGAGGGCAGGTACGCCGTAATAACAACAGCATGCGCCGATACTGAGGAGGCCGGGAAAATAGCGACGATCCTTTTGGAGGGGGAACTGGCGGCTTGCGTCCAATTTTTCCCCGTCAGCAGCCGTTATGTTTGGCAAGGCGAGACCCGGGCGGACAATGAGACGCTGCTGTTCATCAAGTGCCGCCGGGACAAATATGCCGCTATTGAGAGGGCGATTCTGGCAAACCACAGCTACGAGCTGCCGGAAATCCTGCTGACGCCTGTCGCGGGCGGCCATCAGCGATATTTGGGCTGGATTGACAAAGACGATAAGTGAAAGGGGTAAAATATATAGAGGTTATCAACGGTAATCCCTTTTGAATTGTACCGTCTGTTTTACTTCGTATAGTGTATCACTCATCGGCATCTAAATCATCAAAAAGCGCGTTCATATCCCTATAGCCTTTTATATTCGGGTCATGGCTGATTCTCTCGGCCTCGGCCATAGCTGCTAAAGTTACGGCGTTCGGCTGTCTTGGACGTAGGTCAAACGGCAATCCGCCAACGTTACATGATTGATGGATAAAAACCGTCACAGCTTCGGCAAGGGACAACCCATAGTGTAAGTATACGCTCTCGGCAGTTTTTTTAACTTCCGCGTCTAATCTAATATTCAGGCTTGCGGTCTTAACCATTCTGGATCACCTCTTTCACCAATCATCATACAGCATTCCGTTCACAAATGCAACCGACGAGATAAAAATTTACACCTATCCCTAACAACGCTGTCCCTAACAACCTCCGTTTTCGGGTTTTACGATCCAGAGGCCGGTTTTCCTCGCGCCCTCGCGCTCGACCAGCCCGGCTTTTTTCAACGCTCGGATATGAGCTTCAACATTTTTTCTGTCAAGGCCCAAGTTATCCGCGATCTGCCCCGTGGTCACGCTTGGAGTGGCTTTCATCAGAGCCACTATTTTTTGTCTGATCTCATTTATTCCGCTATTTATTCCGCTATTTATTCCGCTACCGTTAGCGGAATAAATATTGCGCTCCGCAATGGCCTTATTATTGTCGCGAATGTGAAAGCAGACCATAAAATCATTCGTGGAAATGCGAAATTCCGGCTCCGGCAAATCGTCCGCGGCGCAGGCCGCTTTGATTTTTTCGATACCGCGCCCCCAAGCCTCAATCTGCCCTGACCGGAAAAAGGTGTTGGCGATCAGCGGGTTATAAGGCGCTGACTTATGAGCGAGCCGCAAATTTTCCTCCGTGGTGCCGGCAGGAAGCCGCGCGTCATTGAAGATAAACACCTTGTCGTCAAAAACCTTTATCTGCACCGGATTCATTGTTTCGTAGGCGCGATGCACAACGGCGTTCAAGACGGCTTCCCTGAGCGCGTCGCGGGGCATGGGGTAGCGATCGATCCGCTGGATACCCTCGTAGTGAATCAACCCCTTGAAGTATTTTGTGTAGATGGTATCCATCACCCGGTCGGGAATCGTAAGGATCGGCCCGGTGATCTCATCCTGATAGATTAAGTCCGCCGCGTTTTCAAAATAACCGATCTTCACATTGCAGCCAAGTCGTAACTTCTCTGGCGTTTGGTGGAACAGCAAAACAGCGGCGTTCAGCAGATAATCGCCCTCGGTCAGTTGCAGCGCCTGAAGCAACTCCGCGTCGCTGCCCTCCACATCCTCTTGTGTAAGCCTGCCGCTCGTCACCGCTTTCTTGCGGAACGCGTCAAAGGCGTCGCGATAGAAGTCTCCGGCCTTGATATGCGGGACAGGAACGGAGTCCCATGTCTTTCCGTATTTGCCAAGCAGAAACTCATCGAGAGCGTAGCCTGTCAGCTCCTGCGTCGTGCTACCGGAACGGTAATAATATCTGCCGCGATAGCTGATGGCGTTATGGTGCGGCGCCACTTTAATAACGATGTAATCCTTGTCCGATTCGTGAAAGAGGTTTACATCAGTAATGATGCCCATTGAGTTGCGAATTTTATTCGGCAGATCATCCATCAGCTTCTTCGCGTTGGTCAAGCCTGCAACCTCGCCTTTATCATCGCGACCGATCTCAAGCATGCCGCCCTGCGCGTTGGCGAAGCCGCATACCCACTCAAGATATTCATCGCGCCAGGACGCTTTCCACTCAGTGTTCTGATTTTCCAACGCGTTTCGCCTCCCGCCCGCTATTATGATCCCGTCAGCCGTCGCGACAACAATATCATAGTCGTTTACGCGACAGATTACAAGTAATTATTGAAAAGGCTCGCGTTGACTCGCGTTTGCCGCTAAGTAACTACCGCTAATTTTCGTCTAATTTTCGCAATATTCCGCTTTGTTTTTTCACTGCCTTTTGTCTTGCATTTTCCTTACCGTTTTGTTATACTGTTGCTGGAAAAATGAAGAAACAAGCAAGAAAGATCTGCCGGGTAGCAGGACAAAAGCCAATACCAAAACAAAGCAAAAATCGGAGCAGCGTTGGTAGCTGAATCTACGCGAAGAACTCGGGCTAGTCAAATAATAAATCGCCTAGCCCAAAGGTCAAAGAACTGGATGGAGGTTGGCAGTATGGCTTACGCATGGAGCAAAGATCTGGAGACAGGCAACGCGTTGATCGACACGCAGCACAAGCAGCTGGTTCAGGCAATCAATGATTTGCTGGACGCCTGCGCCAGCGGCAAGGGCCGCGCCGCGATCGAAAAGACACTGGACTTTCTGACCAATTACACCGTCAAGCATTTTGGGGATGAGGAAAAGCTGCAGCTGGCGCACAAATATCCCGACTACGCCAATCACAAGAAGCTGCACGACGCCTTTAAGGTCACGGTGGGCGACTTGTCGCGGCAGCTAAAGGCGGAAGGCCCTACCATCATCTTGGTGGGCAAGGTCAACAGCAGTATCGGCGGCTGGCTGATCAATCACATCAAACGGGAAGACACAAAGGTAGCCGCGCATATCCGGGCTAATGGCTGAGGTATAAGGCGGGTAAGGAAAAGCCAAAAGAGGATTTTATACAGAAATGTCGAATGATCATTAGTTGGTTTTACCAGTGATCTTGTTTGGTTTTACCAAGTTATCGCGGCTTCAACTATTAAGGAGGGTTACGAATGAGGAAAAAATCTTTAGCCTTATTGCTGATTACATTTTTGACACTAATGTCCCTGGCCGCTTGCGGCGGCTCCACCGGCGGCGGCGCCGTCACTCCCCCGACCGGCGGGACGACCACCACACCGACCGACACGCCCCCGGCGACCACCGCGCCCCCGGCGACACCGTCCAATGTAGCGCCCGGCTATGAGAATATCCTGCGCCGGGCCTGGGAGACAGAGCCAGAGCACAATGATCCCCAAATCACCACAGAGTATTACGGCGTCGGTTTTCAGATCTTTGACCGCCTGGTAGAGGCTGTCTCCCAAGGCGGCGGCGTGACGGAGATTGTTCCCGGCCTGGCGGAGAGTTGGGAGATCTCCGACGATGCCCTGACCTACACCTTCCACCTGCGCCAGGGCGTCAAATTTCACAATGGCGCCGATTTCACGGCGGAGGACGTGAAATACACCTTCGAGCGGATGCTCTGGCCGGAGACCGGGGCGAGGAATCAGGACTTTATCGACCCCATCAAAGGTTCCGCCGAGGTCATGGACGGCACCACCAAGGAACTGGCGGGCCTGGAGATCGTGGACGACTACACGGTCAAGATGACCCTCAGCTCTCCCTTCGGCCCCTTTCTGGCCTCCCTGGCCACGCCAGGCTGCGGCATCTTTGATAAAGACGCCACCGAGGCCGCCGGCACGGATTTCGGCCTGATACCGGAAAAAACCCCCGGCACCGGCGCCTATTATTTCGACAAATGGACCCGGGGCGATGAGGTTCTCGTTCGCCGCAACGACAACTATTGGCAGACGCCGCCCGAGCTGGACGGTATCTCCTGGCGGATCGTCAGGGACAACGACACTATGCGTATGATGTTTGAGGCCGGCGAGTTGGATCTGATCGACTTGGATCAGGCCGTCTCCCAGACCCCTTATTTTATGAACTCCCCTCAATACGCCGACAATATCGTCACCGGCACCCGGGTGGGTATTTACTACTTTACTTTCAATCAGAGGATCGCCCCCTTTGAGGATGTCCGGGTGCGCAAGGCTCTGCAAATGGCCATCGATCGCCAGGGGATCGTGGACGCCCTATACGACGGCCGGGGCCAGGCGCTTTACGGTATCCTGCCGCCAGGCGTGTCCGGCTACAATCCCAATCTGCCGGAGATCCCCTATGATCCGGAGGCGGCCAGGGCTTTGCTGGCCGAGGCCGGTTACGCCGACGGCTTTGACATGAGCATCACCATAGTCAACAACGCCGCCGCCGACGCCCTGGCCAGAAATGAGTTGGTGCAGGCCATGCTGGGGGAGATTGGCGTCAGGGTCTCCATTGATGTAATGGACGAGGCCGCCTGGTTCGCGGTGCGGGCCGACGGCGATCTGCCTACTTACGGTCAGGTCTGGTCCGCCGACTACAACGACCCCGACAACTTTATCTACACCTTCTTCGCCCCCGACAACAGTGTCAGGCGCTCCTTCAACTTTGGCAACCAGGCCCTGTCCGACCGGGTGGTGGCCGCTCGGGCTATCACGGACAATGCCGCCCGGATGGCGGAATACCAGGCTCTGGAGAAAGAGATCATCCAGGACGAGGCGGGCTGGATCCCCCTGTACTGCCTGGAGCACAATTTCGTCACCAGCGATCGCCTCAAGGGCTTCCAGGTCTCCTGGAACGGCTGGAGCGACGGCTGGGAATATTACGACGGCCTGCGGATCGAGAACTGACGCTGGCGTCGCTGGCGTCGCTGGCGTAGCCGACGTCGCTGGCGTCGCTGGCGTCGCGAGTTGACAAAATTCACTACCGGCCCGGAGCCGCCGCAAACGCGCGGGAGGAAAGATGATCGAGGCGCCGTCCTTGCTTATCTTTCCTCCCGTTATGCGGCCCCCGACCGGATGGATGAGGCCGCCAGGCTATAAAGGTATGGATTCCGGGACAGGCCCGGAATGACAAAAGGAGGGGCGCGATGGCCAGATATGTGCTGAAACGGGTATTGATCTCCATTCCCGTACTGGTCGGGGTAGCATTGATCTTATTTTTACTGTTGAACGTCGTGCCGGGAGATCCGGTCACCATGATGATGCGGGAACACATCAAGCCCGATCTGATTGAGATCTTTCGGGAGCGCATGGGCCTCAATGACCCGGTGTTGGTTCGTTTCGGCAAGTACATGCTCAACGCCCTGCATGGGGATTTTGGTATGTCCTACAAATTGCGACGGGATATTTCCGAGCTGATTTTCCAAGCCTTCCCCCAGACCATCAAGCTGACAATCTACGCCGCCCTGGTGGCCTGGTGCATCGGCATCCCCGCCGGCATCATATCGGCGATCAAGCAAAACACCCTGATCGATCGCTCCTTCATGGCCTTTTCTCTCATGGGGGTCTCCCTGCCCGTCTTCTGGGCCGGCCTGCTGATGCAATATGTTTTCGCTTTTAAGCTGTCCCTTTTGCCGGTCAGCGGCTATTACAGTATCCGGCATTATATCATGCCGTCCATCGTCCTGGGCTGGAGTTCCGCCGGCAGCATCGCCCGGATGACCCGCTCCAATCTGCTGGAGATCATGAAGAACGATTTTATCCGCACCGCCCGGGCCAAGGGCCTGAAGGAGACGTCGGTGATCCTGGGCCACGCCCTGAAAAACGCCATGCTACCGGTGGTGACCATGATGGCCATCCAAGTATCCGGCCTCCTGGGAGGCGCCGTGATGACGGAAAGCATCTTCGGCGTCCCCGGCCTGGGGGTGCTGGCGATCGACGGCATCAGGTACCGGGATATGCCGCTGCTCCAGGGCACTATCTTGTTTACTACCGTCATAGTGATCGCCGGCAACCTGATCGCGGATCTGCTGTACTCCGTCCTCGATCCGCGCATCCGGTATGAGTAGGGGGGATGAGGATGAAGCTGGACGACAATAAATTAACCCCGTCCGCCGCGGGCGCCGGCGCCGGTACCGGCGCTGAGGCGGTTCCTGACGCCGCCTTGTACGCCGACGAGGACGCCGACGCCGAGCTGCTGGACGACGATGGGATTTTTGATCACCTTAAAAGCATGTTGCGCAAAAATAAGCTGGCCGCCTTTTCCCTGCTGGTGATCCTGATTTTCGCCGGGGCGGCGGCCTTGGCGCCTTTGATCGCGCCCTACAACCCCAATACCCCCGTACTCAGCGAGCGTTTCGCCCCACCCTCCCTCGCCCATTGGCTGGGCTGTGACGAGCTGGGCCGGGACGCTTTCAGCCGTTTACTCTACGGCACCCGGGTGTCCATGATGATCGGCCTGGTGCCTACTACTATCTCCATGGTTTTCGGTACCTTGCTGGGCTTGTTCGCCGGCTATTACGGCGGCAAGGTGGATTTTACCATCATGCGTTTCGCCGATATCGTGCTGGCCTTCCCCTCCCTGCTACTGGCGATGGTGGTGATGTATACCCTGGGTGGCAGCCTGATGAACATCTTCATCGCCCTGAGCATCGTCAAATGGGCCGGCACCGCCCGGGTGATCCGCGCCCAGACCATGTCGCTAAAAGAGAAAGAATTTGTGGAGGCCGCCCGCTCCATGGGGGTCAAGCGGTGGGTGATCATGTTTCGGCATATTCTGCCCAACTGTATCCCCAACCTGATTGTGTTATTCACCTTAAATATCCCGGAATCCATTCTCTCCGAGTCCAGCCTGAGTTTTTTGGGGATCGGCGCCCAACCTCCCTCCACCAGCTGGGGGCTAATGGTCTACCGCAGCAAATCCTATCTGTTTAGCCAGCCCTGGCTGGCCATCGCGCCGGGCGTCGTTATCCTGATTTTTGTTCTGGCCTTCAATTTCCTGGGGGACGGCGTGCGGGACGCTATGGATCCTTACCTGAAAGATTAACCGTAATCATTAGGAGGAAATGAAATGCTGCAAATCACCGACCTGAAAACCCACTTTTTCACCGATAAAGGCGTGGTGCCGGCGGTAGACGGCGTTACCCTCCGCGTCCCCAAGCAGAGCGTCGTCGGTGTGGTGGGCGAGTCGGGCTGCGGTAAAAGCGTCACCGCCATGTCGGTTTTGCGCTTGGTCAGCCGGCCGGGCCGAATCGTCGCCGGCAGCGTCAAGCTGGAGGGGGAAGATCTGACCGCCAAAAAAACCGGGGAGATGCACGATATCCGGGGCAACAAGATTTCCGTCATCTTTCAGGAGCCTATGACCTCCTTGAATCCGGTCTATACGGTAGGCAAACAGGTGGCGGAGGCCATCATCGTCCACCAAAAGGTAGGCCGGGCGGCGGCCCGGCGGCAGGTGGTGGATATCTTCAAGGCGGTAGGCATCCCGGAGGCGGAAAAGCGCCTGCGCTCCTTCCCCCATCAGCTTTCCGGCGGCCTGCGCCAGCGGGTGATGATCGCCATGGCCATGGTCTGTCAGCCCAAGCTGATGATCGCCGACGAGCCTACCACCGCCCTTGATGTCACCATTGAGGCTCAGATCCTGCATTTGATGAAAAATCTGGAAAAAGACCGGGGCACCTCCATTATGCTAATCACCCACAATATGGGCGTGGTGGCGGAAATCTGCGATTACGTCTATGTGATGTACGCCGGCAAGATCATGGAGCAGGCGGATATTTTCGATCTGTTTGAT
>JAISDE010000034.1 GCA_031265035.1 Peptococcaceae bacterium
GGTGCGGGGGCGAGGGGTGGTGGGGGGGGGGCGGCGGGTGGGGGGGCGGCGGCGGCTGGTGGCGGGGCCGGCACGGGAGATATGGTAACTGTCGTTTTCACCAATGCCGGCAGTATTCCGCCGGATAAGCTCGCGGCCATTTTTGATAAATTCTATCGGTTGGACGCCGCCCGTTCCTCCTATACCGGCGGCGCCGGTCTCGGGTTGGCGGTCGCGAAGGAAATAGTCGTCGCGCATGGGGGACGTATTTACGCAGACAGCGAGGACAACCGAACCTCGTTTACGGTGGAACTGCCCGCCGGGTCGGGGCAGGCTGCCCCGGCAGGGACTGCCGCGGCGCTGTAGCTGCCCGCCGCGGGTACTGTCGCGGCGCTGGAGTTGCCAGCTGGATGGGAGCTGCCCGCCGCTGAACATTAGGAAAACATTAAGGCCGGCTCTACTTTTTCTTAGGAAATTAACAAGTGAATATTAAAGTCTCACCCGCCCCTGTTCGGTAAAATAATGACCGAGCAGGGGTTTTTCAATATGGGGCTTTTCAATATGGGGCTTTCAATATGGGCTGTTACATTTTTCTATTTGAAAGGGGACTGATTTGATGCCTAAAATGGGCAAAAAACGCGTTACGCAAATATTCCCGTTTTTACTGCCGTTGCGGCTGGCGCAACGCAAAGCGTTTTTTTACGCCGGTATGCGATTCGACGGCCGGGCTTACGCGGGAACCCAGCAGGAAGAAGCGCTGCCCTACAGGCTGTTTGCCGCGCGCAACGGTCTGTACAACACCGACACAGGCTTTGACATGGTTTATCAGGCAAACAAGGTTTTTAATTTGAAAATCGCGGCTAAGGCGCTGGACGGCCTTTTGCTAAAACCGGGGGAAACTTTTTCCTTTTGGCGGGCCGTTCGTTACGCGGACAAATACGAGCCCTATAAAGAAGGCCTGACCGTGACCAATGGGCGGCTTGGCGTGGCGGTGGGCGGCGGCCTTTGCCAAATGAGCAATCTGCTATTTTGGGTGTTTTTGCACTCGCCCCTTAGCGTTGTGGAAAGGCATACCCACGACGTAAAGGACTTTCCCACTATGCGGGACGCGGAGCCGGAGGGCGTGGACGCCACAATCAGCGAGGGCTGGCGCGACTTGAAGGTTAAGAATGAGACAGACATAACATTTCAAATCAGACTTTCCTTTGACGACGCCAATATCGCGGGCAGCCTTTATACAGATAAAATCCCGCCTTTTAGTTATGAGATCGAGGGCAAAGATCTGTCGTATTTCCGGGAGAACGGCGGGGTGTACCAAAAAATCTCTATTTACCGCCGGGAGATTGACATCGCTACGCAAAAGGTCAGGTCGGAAAATTTGTTGTATACGAACTTGTGCGCGATAGGCTATCAGCTGCCTGAGGGAACCGAGATTGGGAAAAAAGACGAAATTGACAAGGCGAAATTAGGGGGAAGGGCGAAATTGGGGAGAAGGGCGAAATTGGAGAGAAGGGCAGGGTAAATATGTGAAAAATGTTGGGCGCGGCAATGCTGTGGGTATTACTGTTTTTGGCTGCGAGAAAGACGAGGCGGCGGTTTTTGACGCGCTGGCGCCCCGCTTTGGCGTTAGGCCTACCCTTACGGGCGAGCCGGTGTCGGCTCGGGGCGCGGCCCTGGCCCGGGGCGATCAATGTGTCAGCGTGGGCCATAAATCCGGCGTATCCGAGTCAAGCCTGCGGGCGTTGCGGGAGGTGGGCGTGAGATATATCTCCACCCGCAGCGCGGGGATCGATCATATCGATGTTAAAGCGGCTCAAAGGCTGGGGATCACCGTCGGGAATGTGGCGTACTCGCCGGCCGGCGTCGCCGATTATACGCTGATGCTTGTTTTGATGGCGATACGGGACGCCAAACTCATTGTGAACGGCGCGGCGCGGTACGATTTTCGGCTGGGCGCCGCCCGGGGCAGAGAGTTGCGGGATCTGACCGTCGGAGTGGTGGGCGTCGGGCGGATAGGAGCGGCGGTTATTGAGCGGCTGCGGGGCTTTGGCTGCCGCGTATTGGCCTGTGGCCGGGGCGATAGAGATGACAGCGGCGACAGAGGCGACGGAAGCGGTGGCGGTCGGAGCGGAGGCGGTGACAGAAGCGACGGAAGCGGGGGCGGCCAAGGCGGGGGGGCGACTCGCGCGCCTCTGGGGGAGTTGCTCGAAAAAAGCGACATTATCACACTGCACGCGCCCCTTAACGCGGAGACTTACCACATGATCGGCCGGGAGCAAATGGCGCTCATGCGGCGGGGAGCCTTTTTGGTCAATACGGGGCGGGGCGCGCTGGTGGATACGGGCGAGCTGATCAAGGCGCTGGAAAGCGGCCGGCTGGGCGGCGCGGCGTTGGACGTATTAGAGGGGGAAACTGGGATTTTTTATTTTGACCGTTCCCAGCAACCAATGGACAATCAATTCCTGCGGGAACTCCAAAAAATGCCGAATGTGATCATCACGCCGCATACGGCCTACTATACCGGCCGGGCTTTATATGATACAGTAGAAAAAACGATTTTGAATTGCCTGGATTTCGAGAGGGGGGCGGGGCTATGGGCGGATTAAGAATCGCCGTCTTGTTTGGCGGCCGCTCGGAGGAACATGACGTATCGGTAAAATCGGCCCGGGAGATCGCCAGGCATATCGACACCGGGAAATACGAGCCTGTGTATATTGGGATTACCCGGGCCGGCGTCTGGCGGATGTGCGAGACGCCACGCCCGGGGTGGGAGAGCGATAATTGCTGCCCGGCGGTGATTTCCCCGGATCAAAAAACCGGCGGGCTGCTTTCGGCGCGGGGGGGTGAATGCCAAATCAGCCATATTGACGCGGTATTTCCGGTCTTGCACGGCAAAACGGGTGAGGACGGGGCGATACAAGGCTTGTTGGAGTTGTCCGGCCTCCCTTATGTAGGCTGTGATATCCCAAGTTCCGCTTTATGCATGGATAAATCCCTCGCTTACCTGGTTGTGAGAAACGCCGGCATCGCTACGCCGGAGTTTTGGGCTTTTGACGGCGGCGAGCCACCGGAGGTGGACGGGGCAGCGTATCCCGTCTTTGTGAAGCCGGCGCGCTCAGGCTCGTCCTTTGGCGTGACCAAAGTGGAGCGGGTAGCCGAGTTGGCCGCCGCCGTCGAGTCGGCGCGGCGGTACGACGGCAAAGTCGTCATTGAGCGGGCTGTCCCAGGCAGCGAGGTTGGCTGCGCCGTGCTGGGTAACGGCTCTGAATTAACCGTGGGCGAGGTGGATCAGATCAGCCTGGCGCGCGGCTTCTTTCGTATCCACCAGGAAAGCGAGCCGGAAAAAGGCTCCGAGAACGCTGTTATAACCGTGCCCGCCAGCTTGCCGGCGGCGAAGCGCGAGGAAATACAGGAGACGGCGAAAGCGATATACAGGGCGCTGGGTTGCGGGGGGCTAGCCCGGGTGGATATGTTTTTGCGGGAGGACGGGCGCGTTGTGCTCAATGAGGTCAACACGCTGCCGGGATTCACGTCCTACAGCCGGTATCCCCGCATGATGGCGGCCGCCGGGATAAGGCTGCCCGAGCTTATTGACCGCCTGATAACCCTGGCGCTGAACGGCAAAATGAAAGGCTGAAAAAATGAAAGATTAAAGGCTGAAAGGATGATGAGCGGCATGGGAGGGCAGAGGGGATGAGCGGTAGAGGAAAAATGAAAGGATGATGAGCGG
>JAISDE010000035.1 GCA_031265035.1 Peptococcaceae bacterium
GGCGTCCTCGGATATCGTGATTCGTGATACCTACGCCAGCAGGAGGCACGCGACCCTGCGCCGGGAGGGCGCTGAGATGTTCCTTACCGACCACAGCGCGAACGGCACATATGTGATGAGCCGCAGGGTAAACGGGGAACACAGGCTTGATATTATGGACGACATCTATATAGCCGGCGTTAAGCTTGTGTATATGGGAGATTTTCTCGCGATCAACCAGCCTGGCAAATACGAGGCGAAGCCGCCAAAATATATCCCGCGGCCAGGCGTCGCCGGCGCGGGGCGCGCGGGAGCGGCGCTCATACGCTCACCCAGGGTGCTTGAGCCTATCGACACGGAGGCTGTTGAGATTGAGTCGCCGCCCGGGCCGCGGCAGCAGCGGAGCGCGCCCATCATATTTACCATAGGCCCCGCCGTCACCATGCCCTTGCCCATCTTGGCGTCAATGCTCAGCACCGCCACTCAGGGCGCTAATTTCATTATGGGCACAATGATGTCGGTCGCCCTCTCCGCTATGGTAGCGGTGGGATGGGCGATAGCAAACCTGTCCTATGAGAAGCGCGGGGCAAAAAAAGATGAGGAATACCGCCAAAAAACGTATCTCAAATATATTGCCGAAAATGAGGAGCTCCTGCGACAAAAGCAACGCGAGAATACAAATCTTATGAATGGGCGGCATCTCAGCCTCTCGGAAATCCATTCCGTGCTGCAGCATAACAAAGCGGTGCTGTGGAATCGCAACATCTATCAGCCCGACTTCTTGACCATTCGTTTGGGCGTCGGCACCATAAAATCGCAGTTTGACATTGTCGCGCCGAAACGCAAATTCTCCCTGGTGGACGATAATTTGCAGGCGTTGCCGCATACCGTACGCGAGAGGTACGCGCTGATTCCCGACAACGCCGCCCTGCTCAACTTGAAAGACACGAAGGTGATCGGCGTGTTGGGAAGCCGCGCCGCCGTACGGGAAATAGCCGGGGCTATAGCGATGCAGATCGCGGCCCTGCATTGCTATACGGATGTAAAGATGGCCTTTATCCTGCGCCCCGGCGAGGAGCGGTATTATGAGTGGGCGCGCCCGCTGCCCCATGTCCGTTGGCAGGAGAACAAAATTAGACTGATCTGCGCGGACGACGCGGAGCGGCAAAATGTCCTGTTCTATCTGAATGGGGCGCTGCGGTCACGCATGGAGGCCCAAAGCGAGACGAGGGCGGAAAAGAAGCACCCGCTGCCCCACATAGTTATTTTTTGCGCCAGCCCGGATCTGATTATTCGGGAGAATATCTCCCGGTATCTGTCCGACGAGGGGGATTTGGGCCTTACCTTTGTTCTCCTGTACGAATACATGGACAGGCTCCCGAATGAGTGCGGTCACATCATTCAACGCGACAATGATTTCCACGGCTATTACCGCCTCGATCAAAGCAGGGACGAGACCTGCGCCGTCCGCTTCGATGAGGTGAGCGGCCGCCTATTGTCCCAACTGTCCCGGCAAATCAGCGGTTATACCGTGACAGAGCTTTCGACGGGGGAAATCCCCGCCGCCATTTCTTTTTTGGAGATGTACGGCATAGCGTCGCTTAATGAATGGGAGCTGATCAAACGCTGGAAAGAGCACCGGGCCTATGAAAGCCTGCGCGCGATGGTGGGCATTGGCACGGGGGGCAAGCCGCTGTTTCTTGATATACACGAAAAGCAGCACGGCCCCCACGGCTTGGTAGCCGGCACCACCGGCTCGGGCAAAAGCGAGACAATTCAGACCTATATCCTGTCTCTTGTGATGAATTTTCATCCCACCGAGATTGCCTTGATCCTGATAGACTACAAGGGTGGCGGCATGGCGAACGCCTTTATCGGGCTTCCCCATCTGGCGGGAACGATCACAAATCTTGACGGCAACCAGACCACCCGCGCCCTGCGCTCTATCAAGGCCGAAATCAAGCGCCGGCAAACGCTGTTCAATCAGTTTAACGTCAACCATATCGACAATTACGCGAGATATTTCCGGGACGGCGCGGCCACGGAGCCGATGCCCCACTTGATCATCATTTCCGACGAGTTCGCGGAATTAAAGAAGGAGCAGCCGGAGTTTATCAAGGAGCTTGTCAGCACGGCGCGCGTCGGCAGAAGCCTGGGGGTACACCTGATCCTCGCCACGCAAAAGCCGTCCGGCGTCGTGGACGAGGAGATTTGGAGCAACTCCCGCTTCAAAATATGCCTGCGGGTGCAGGACAAGCAGGATTCCAACGAGATGCTGCATCGGACGGACGCCGCGTTCCTGACCCAAACGGGCCGGGCATATATGCAGATCGGCAACGACGAGATTTTCGAGTTGTTTCAGTCCGGATATTCCGGCGCGTATTATGAGTTGGAGGACACCAACCCGCGGGAAAAGGCCGTCACAATGATCGGCCTGGACGGCTCGCCCTTGGTGCCGCGGCGGAAGAAGCGCGCGGGCGACGGCGAAAACCGGCCCACGCAGCTGGCGGCGGCGGTAAGCTTTATCCGCGATACGGCGGAGCGCCTCGGCGTCGCGGGGGCGCGGCAGCTCTGGCTGCCCGAGCTGCGAGAGGGCGTCACGCTGGCGGAAATCCGCGCGTCCTACCCCGTCGCGAAAGAAAAAGGCGTCACGGCCCTGTGCGGTCTGATCGACAACCCGAACACGCAGACACAGTATGGCGCGTTAATCAATTTCCAGGCGCTGGGCAACCTTCTGATCGCCGGTGTCCCCGGTATCGGGAAAAGCACCATGATCCAAACAATCCTCTACAGCCTTGTCACAGATTACAGGCCGGAGGAAGTCAATTTCTACATCATTGACTGTTCCGGCTCCCTGACGCGGGTTTTTGCCGATCTCCCCCATTGCGGCGGCGTTGTGGGCCCCGACGACAACGAGCGCGTCTTGAGGCTGTTCGGTTTGACGCAATCACTGATCGACGAGCGCGTCCGTTTGTTCGACCAGGTGCGGGTGGGCAGCTACGACGAGTACCGTATGGCGTCGGGACAGCCCTTGCCCACAGTTTTGTTGGTGATCGACAATCTCTACGCCTTTAACGACCGTTATCCCGATATCGCGGACAACCAGCTTACCTCCCTGTCCGCCGGGTGCGCCAAGTACGGTATCCATCTGGTGGTGTCGGTAAACCACATGAGCGACGTAAGGTTCAAGTTGCGCCAGAATTTCGGCGCGGTTCTCCCGCTCCAGTTGGCCGAGCGGGGCGACTATCACGACGCTCTGGGAGTCATGCCCGAGTTCCTTCCCGCCGCTTTGAAGGGCCGGGGCCTTTGGGGGAAGGAATCCCTTGAGTATCAGGTCGCGCTAGCGGTCGGGGGCGAGAACGAGCGGGTACGCGCCGAAAACATCCGGGCCGCACTCGCCCGCGCCGGATACGCGGACTATGACGGTTACCGCGCCGAACCCATCCGCTTTATCCCCAAAGACCGGGTATATGGGGATTTTATCGCGGAGAAAGGGGATCCCGACTCGCTGTGCGTCGGCTACAATACGCGGGATATTACCGTTCATTCACTTCCCCTTCGCTCGCTCTACTGCTATGCCGTCAGCGCGGCCAACCGCAAAAGCATGGAGAATATGACGCGGAACCTGACCCAAGCGGCGGGCGCCCTGGGCGGGAAACTCTATATAGCGGCCTTACGGTATGAGCCTGATCCTAAAACGGGCTTCGCCGGTGTTTACCGCGACGCGGCCGAGATCTTTGACCTTTTGGTGCTGCTGAAAGACGAGTTTAGCCGCCGCTCCGAGTCGCGGAAGAAGCTGGCGGCGACGGGCGGCGACTATTTCGCCGCCATAAGAGAGGAATATGGGTTGCTGTTCGTTTTTATTGACAGCATGAACGACTTTCTGAATCTGGTTTACGAGCCCCATGAGGAAGAGTATTATCCGCTGGTTGAGCTGTATTTCAAACAAGGTAAGGGGCTTGGGGTCTACTTTATCGCGGGCTTCGATCAACAGCTATATAACGCCAATATGTTCAAGGAGTCTTACAAGCTGTTCGCGGGTCACGGCACGGGCATCCATCTTGGGGGTCAGCTTGACAAGCAGAAGCTATACGATATCCCGTTCCTCTCCAGGGAGCATATCACCGCGCTGGATATGACCGATGGCCTGACCGTCATAGACGACCAGTTCGCTAGCGTTTTTGTGCCGCCCAACAGTATATAGGAGGTAACTGAGAAATGAGCGAGTTACTTGTAAACATCTATTGCCCATCCGTCTCAAAATCCTATGATTTTTGGATGCCGGCGGGGATTAACGTAAAAGCGGCGGTTGACCTCCTCTGCGACGATATCTGCGCGTATGAGAACAATGCCGGCATATTCGCGGAGCGGGAGGCGCTGCTGCTGTGCTCCTATCTAAACAGGCAGGCGCTATCAATGGAAATGACTTTAGAGCAGGCTGGGGTACGTAGCGGCGACCGGCTCGCCCTTATCTGACCCCGTCTGACTCATCTGAAAGGAGGTGATCGTATATGGCAAAAGTTAAATGGGATGTAGATACGTTGCGCGGCTCCATCAACACGCTGGACACGGAAAAGGGAAACCTCCAGGCGCGGCGGGATCAGATGAAAGCGACACAGGGCGGGGTAGCGGCCAACTGGCAAAGCCCCGCCGGCCAGCAGTACCAAAACCGCCTGCTAAATGATATGGCCGTCATTGAGAACATCGTGTCGCAACTGGATATCCGGCTGAACTCGCTGCGAAAGGTTCTGGACTGTTACAACGCGTGCGAGAGCCAAATCGTCGCGGCGTTGAGGCGATTGCCCTAATCGGTATCAATGGGTATCAATGACTGTCGCGCTCGTAATATTTATCAATTCAGGAGGGTGATACAGCATGGCCACTCAAATCTTCCACGAGGATACGGCTTTGAAAGACGCCGCTTCCCGTATGGGTTCCATCATCCAAAGCATGGCTAATATCGAGAGCGCCATCGTACAAATCCACAATAAGACATCCCCCGCGTGGCAAGGGAAAGCCGCCGACCAGAACACAAGCAATTTCCAAAAGCTGCGCCAGATCACAGACAACTATCTGGACGACGCCAAGCAGACCAAGACCGCGCTGGATCAAGCCGTCCTGACCTATGAGAAAACGGAGCGGGCGCAGGTTTCTCAAGTTTCTCAACTCGATACTAAGGGTATTTTTGGATAGAGGTTGTGATGCGAAATGGCACAGATTAATGCCGATCCCGGCGTGTTGGATCGGGTCGCCGGGGAGTTGGACAGGATCGCTGGAGATCTGGACGCCCAAGGGAGAACCCTGTCAGCCGCCGGAACCGATACCGCGGCGGTATGGCGGAGCCGGTACACGGGGCAGTATCTCGACAGCGTCAACAGAACAAAGTCAAAGGTAAACTCCGTCTCCGGGAACGCGCGGGCGACCGCTAGCGCCCTGCGGGGGATCGCCGCCGAGGTGCGCCGGGCGGAAGAAGAAATACGGCGGCGGAACTCCCGTTGACACATACAGGGATCCGTTATATTCAGTTCGGTACGCGTTTTACGCGATGGATAAACCGAAAAAAAATTTTTAGGAGGCAGTAAAATGGCAGCAATTCAAGTAACCCCGGAACTGATGCGGAGCACGGCGAAAAACGTGGAAAGCAAAATCGTGGAATGGAACGCCGCGGTCAGCAAAATCTACAATCTGGCCAATCAGATGGACGCGATGTGGGACGGCTTAGGTAATGACTCTTTCAACATCACGCTCAACAATGACCGCCCGAAATTCGACAGCCTGAACGTGGTTATGTCCGATTACTCGAAAGCGGTCGAGACGGCGGCAAACCTCTATGACACCGGCGAGCAGGAAATCAAGAATATCGTGACCCGCAAGCGGTAAACGCTCGGCAAGGGCAAAGCGCCTGAAATAAACAGGACGCATAAAAATAAACAGGAAAGGTTCGTGTTAATATGGCTATGATACTGAAAGTGACGCCCGATGAGGTTAGGACAAAAGCTAATGAGATCGAGGCGCAGAAAAACCAGATGCAGCAGCTTATGCAGGCAATGCAGCAAGAGGTCAATAAGCTGCCCGCCGAATACTGGAAAAGCCAATCGGGTACAGATTACGGCGGCAAATACCAGAGCGTCCAGAAGAACTGCAACGGCTCGCTGGAAACGTTGATGACTCACATCCGCAATCTGGTGGACGCCGCCAACAAGTACGACGAGTTGGAGCGTTCTCAGGCCCAAAAGGTGCAGGCGCTCAATACCAACAACATTTTCAATTAACTGGCGAACTGGCGTTACGCGGCGCCCTCCGTGCCGTTATCAGGGGGGCGCCATTTTGCGTAAATACGAGATAGGCAAGGAGAAGACCAAATGGAAATAGAAAAATTGCTGCCCATCGGCAGTATTGTACGCCTGAAAGACTCGGAGAAACGGCTGATGGTCTTCGGGATCAAGCAATCCGGGTCGGCCGGCGGCGGCGAGGTGACGGCGGACTACATCGGCGTCCTGTACCCGGAGGGCTATATGGGCGAACAGTATCAGTATTTGTTTAACCACGGCAAGATTGACGAGGTGGTTTACCGCGGCTTTGAGGACGGCGAGCGGGACACATTTACGCGGAAATTAGGCGAAATATTCGCCAAACGTCAGGAAGCGTAGAGTCTCGCGAATGGTGGGTGTTGATGTGAGAAGGATTAAGAAAGCGGCGCTGAGCCTGTCGCTTACATTCGGCCTCGCGCTTACGGTGTGTCTCGGCGCGTACGCGGCGGAGGCCATTGTTGTGGTTGGGCTGAACATGAGTGAGGACGGCGCGGTTCTATTTCTCCGCGGGGAGTTGTCGGGCGGATTGTCGGCAAAAGTGTCGGGGCAGGAATGTGAGATCGAGATCGCCGCCTTGACCGAGCAGGAGGCCAAGGCCCGCACATTATTTCTGATTGATATTTCCACGTCAATGCGTCAAGGCTCCCAAAAACAGGTTCTGGATATGCTGACCGGCCTGATCGAAGGCAAAGTGAGGGACGAGCAATACGCGATCGCCGCCTTTGGCGAGGAATACAACCTGATTGCCGATTTTACTGGCGACAGGTACGATTTGGCGAAGGCCGTTGAGCGGCTTGAGTGGAACGGCCGGGCGAGCGGCATCTACAGCGCGGTGGACGAGGCGTTGAGAGCGATCCGGGATAATCCGCCTGATGAATGGATGTTTACCCAAATAGTTGTATTCTCGGACGGGGTAGAGAAGGCCGGGAACGGCATCATCAAGGAGGAACTGTTCTTCAGCCTGAAAGAATCCCCCCTGCCGGTGCATACGGTGGGCTTCCAATACGAGAACAACGCCGATGGACTGAAGGAGTTATACGCGATTTCACGCGTGACAGGCGGATTCAACTACGAGCTGGCGGCCAACGCGGAAGTCGTTGAGGCCGCTGATCAGATCGCAACGTATATAGCCGGTGTCAGCCGCGCGCGGGTTCGCTTGCCGGAGCGGGTAAAGGACGGTGCCGTGCGTCCGTTAGAGTTGTTTGACAGCTCCGGCGCGCGAATTCTACAGTATGATCTCCATATGCCCCTGTCGGCGCAGGTGCCGTCCGCTCCGGCGCCTCCGGCGCCACCCGAGCCTGTTCCGGGGCCGGAGACCGCCAAAGAGCCGGAACCGCCGGCGCGACTCGCGATCAGTATACCGGTTATCGTTTTGGCGGGTGTCGGGTTTGCCGCGCTGGCCGCGATCAGTATTTTTATGGTAAATGTGGCAAAACAGAAGAAAACCTCGCGGCCAGAAGCGGGCAGCGGCGAGAAGCCTTCCAATCTGACGGAATTTGTCGCCGCCGACGGTGATGCCACTATGTTCTTGATCGCGGAGGCGAACAAAAAAAACGGCGGCGGCCACTATCTGATCCTGAACGATCTGGCGCAGCCGCACAAGCGGTTCGGGGCGTTGGTGACGGGCAAAGTCGAGATAGGCCGGGATCCGAACCAGCCTGGCATTGTGATTGACTATGACAAAAAAATATCCCGACATCATTTCGCGGTCGTCAAACGCGACGGCGGTTTGTGGATCGAGGACTTGGGCTCGGCAAATAAAACCTATGTGAACGATGAGATCATAACGCTGCCGAAACTAATACATGATAACGACGTGATTTCCTGCGGGAGAACAA
>JAISDE010000052.1 GCA_031265035.1 Peptococcaceae bacterium
GATAATAGAGATTTTCTTCCCGGCCCACCAAAAAGCCGTCCAGTTCCAAAGCGGCCAGCCGCCGCCGAAAATCGGCCAGGCGTTGGGCGTAGGCGGGGCGGAGACCGTCGCTTGCCGCCGCCCGCGCCTGCTCCGGCGCTGGCGCCGGCGCCTGCTCAGTCGTCTGTCCCCGCGCTGGCGCCGGCGCCTGCTCAGTCATCTGTCCCCGCGCTTGTCCTGGCCCTCGCGCCCGCTCCGGCGCCTGCCCCCGCTCCTGTCCCGGCGCCCGCGCCTGCTCTTGCTCCCGCCCCGGCGCTCCGGCCTTTGCCCTTTTTGCCGTCAATATCATCAACTCCCATATATCAAAGGAAAATGCGAACGTCTGCCCGACAAATATCGGTTCGGAGTTCGCATTCGTCCCTGATCGCGATCCGGCTGATCTCTCGCCTCATTCGCCGGCCGGCTTGGCCGCCGCCCCGGCGCTGGCGCCGGAACTGGCCCCGGCGTCGCTGCTTACAACCGCCTCGCCGCCAACCTTGGCCCCGCCGGCCTTGTCCTCGCCGCCGGCTTTGGCCTCCCCGCCGGCCTTACCCTCGCCGCCAGCCTTGGCCTCCGCCCTGGCCTTGGCCTGAGCGCCATTGTCAGTGCAATAAAAACCGGTAGTCCGGTAAAGGATGTTGACGTTTTTGCCAATGATCCGCTTGATCGGCTGCCCGCAATGGGGGCAATCAGCCGCCGGCTCATCCTTGATCCCCTGCTCCAGCGTAAACACGCCGCACAGGGGACAACGATAACTGTAATGCATATGCTCTCACCTCTCATTCCAGCTGTAATTATAGCCGCGGGAGCCGGGGCTGTCAAGCTAAGTCAAACCACCCACACCGGCGCCGTCCAGGCATTTTCCCCCAACGGGATTACATCCCGATACATGCTGATCAGGCAACCCGCGCCAACCGGCTTGCCGCCGGGCGACAGGGCGGCAAAGTGCCTGATATCCCCTCTTTTCGGGGAGGCGGTTTTTTTGATCTCAATGGGAAATAAAACACCGTTCGCTTCCAGCAGCAGCTCCACCTCCCGCCCATCCGTATCGCGGTAATAATATACGGGCGGCCGGCGGCCGGCGTTGTGGTAACTTTTCAGTATCTCGGCGACGACATAGGTCTCAAAAAAGGCGCCCGCCATAGCCGACACCTCCAGTGTGCCGGCGCTGTCCCAGCGCGTGAGGTAGGCGCACAGGCCGGTATCCGTAAAGTACATATTGGGCGCTTTTATGGCGCGTTTCAACGTATTGGTGAAATACGGCTGTATGAGCTCGACCATGCCGGAGGATACGAGAATGGACAGCCATTGCTTCGCCGTCGGCGCGCTTATTCCCACATCCTTGGCTAGATCCGCGTAATTCACCATCTGGCTGGTGCGCGCGGCGCAGGCGGTTATAAATCTCAAAAATGTCAGCTCATCGCCTACTTGCGCCAGATCCCTCATGTCGCGCTGTAGATAAGTATTCACATACGAGCCGTAAAACGCCTCCCGCATAAACGGCTCACCCGAATAAGCGGCAGGAAACGACCCTGTGAAAATCCGCTCGTACACCTCGCCGACGCCCAGCGGACGGCGCTCGGCCAGCCGCCGCGAGAAGACCTCCCGATCGCACACAAAGGGGGCGCCCGCCGCTCCCTCAAGCTCCGCCTGGGACAGGCCGAGCATCCAAACAACGGCCAGACGCCCGGCCAAGCTCTCTGAGACATTTTTCATCATATGAAACGCCTGTGACCCGGCGAGCCAAAAATCCCCCTTGCGCCCTCGCTCGTCAATATACATCTTTATGTACGGCAAAATCCCCGGCGCGTATTGTATCTCGTCGATTATCACCGGTGGGGAATACCGCCCGACAAAACCGCCGGGATCCCGCTCCGCCGCCTCCCTGACCAAGGGATCGTCAAGGGTGACATATTTGCGCCCGTCGCCGGCCAGGCGCCTGAGCATAGTGGTCTTCCCCACCTGCCGCGGCCCCGTGACAATCAGCGCCGGAAAAGCCTCACTGACTCGCAAAATATAATTTTCTAAAAACCTGGTGATATACATACGCGTTTCTCGCTTATTATGAATAATAACTTTAGTATAAACGACAGGCGCAACCCTGTCAAGCCCCTGTCTCCCTGGCCCTGTCACACACAAATCCTGTCCTAAATCGGGCCTAAAGCCAACTCGCCGGTCAGCGCGTCCACAAACTGGCGGGCCGTGCGGGGCGAGCGCAGATTTTGCCGCAGTTCCCACTCCAAGGCCCGCCGCCGCAGGGCCGCCGGCTCTATCGGCAATCGCCGGGCCGCCGCCAATTCCTCCACAATCCGCAAATAGCCTTTTTGATCCGGGGACAAAAAGGTGATCGTCATGCCGAAGCGATCCGCCAAAGAAAGCTTTTCCTGGAGCGTGTCGCCGGTTCGCAAATCCTCGTCGTCGACGATCTGTCGATCCTGAAATTTTTCCGGCAGCAGATGACGGCGATTTGAGGTGGCGTAAATCAGCACATTGTCCGGCCGGACGGCGACCCCGCCCTCCAGTACCGCTTTCAACGCCGCGTACTGGCCGTCCTGCTCCACAAAACTCAAGTCATCCACAAAGATAATAAACCGCGGCCCCCG
>JAISDE010000118.1 GCA_031265035.1 Peptococcaceae bacterium
AGGACAAGCGGCTGAATTTATATGATTACAAACAGTCCCTTTTGGAGGAATACCGCCGCAAGGCGGCGGCCGGCGGCGGCCGGGGCGTCATCGGCCTGCCTTTGGGCTTGAATATGTACGAGCTACTGCCTTTTTGGCAAGCTTTTTTCAGCGCCCTGGGCTACCGGCTGCTGATCTCCCCGCCCTCCGACCGGGCCTTGTACTTGGAGGGCCAAAGCTCCATTCCCTCCGATACGATCTGCTATCCGGCCAAATTGATGCATGGGCATATCCTGCGCCTGATAGAGGAAGGCGCGGAGACGATATTTTACCCCTGCCTGACCTACAACCTGGATGAGGGCCTGGGCGACAACCACTATAATTGCCCGGTGGTCGCCTATTATCCGGAGGTCATCGCCGCCAATGTGCCCGGCGTGGAAAAGCTCCGATTCATCTACGCTTATCTGGGCCTGCATCGGGAAAAAGATTTTCCCGGCAAGGTTTGGCAGGTTTTGCGGGAGCTGACGCCGAACCTCAGCCTCCGGGAGGTAAAGGCCGCCGCCCGAGCCGCCTATGATGAGCACCGGCATTATCTGCGGATGATCCGGGAAAAGGGCGGCGAGATCATCGCCCTGGCCCGGCGGGAGGGGCGGCAAATCATCGTGCTGGCCGGTCGGCCTTACCATATCGACGGCGAGATCAATCACGGGATTGACCAATTGATCACCGGTTTCGGCGCCGCCCTGGTGACCGAGGACGCGGTCAGCCATTTGGCGGCCAAAACGCCGGGCCGGGTGCTCAACCAATGGACTTACCACAGCCGTCTATACGCCGCGGCCCATTATGTCCGCAGGCAGCCGGATATGAACCTGGTGCAGCTGGTGTCCTTCGGCTGCGGCGTGGACGCCATTACCACCGACGAGGTTCGTGATATCCTGGAGGACAGCGGCAAGATTTATACCCAAATCAAAATTGATGAGATCGCCAATCTGGGCGCGGCGCGGATCAGGCTGCGAAGCTTGCTGGCCGCCATTTGAGGGGGGAGCCGGGATGCGGGAAATCAGTACGGGGACGACTGTAAAAGCGAATATCGCCTTTACCAAGGCGATGCGGAAAACCTATACTATTTTGGTGCCTATGATGGCGCCGATTCATTTCGCGATCATCAAGCATGTCCTGCTGAACAACGGTTACCAAGCGGAACTGCTGCAAAACGACGGGCCGGGGGTGGTGGCGGAAGGGCTGAAATTTGTGCATAATGACACATGTTATCCGGCGCTGTTGGTGATTGGGCAGATGCTGGACGCCTTAAACAGCGGCAAATACGATTTGGAGCGGACGGCCTTGATGATCACCCAAACCGGCGGCGGTTGCCGGGCGTCCAATTATATTTTTCTCCTGCGGCGGGCCTTGAAAAAGGCCGGCTACGGCCAGGTGCCGGTGGTTTCGCTGAATATGTCCGGGTTGGAAAAAAACAGCGGCTTTCGTTTTACCCTTTTGATGCTGCGCCAATCCCTGGCGGCGCTGGTCTACGGCGACGGCCTGATGGCACTCAGCAATCAGGTCAAGGCCTATGAGATCGAAAAAGGGCAGGCGGCCCGGCTGGTGGATGTCTGGGTGGAGCGGCTGGTCGGGCAATTTTCCCGGGGGCGGGGCTACAGTGTCGGCGGTATGCGGCAAAATTTTCAGCGCCTGGCAGCGGAATTCGCCGCTATCCCCTGCGAGCGCCGGCCCAAGGTCAAGGTCGGGATTGTGGGCGAGATTTACGTCAAGTACGCCAGCTTGGGCAACAACAATCTGGAGGATTTCCTGGAGCGGCAGGATTGTGAGGTTATGGTGCCGGGTCTTTTGGATTTTTTGCTTTACAGCGCCAATGGGCAGCCAGAAAAAAGCCGGCTTTATGGCGGCGGCGGTATGCGGACGCTGATTTACCAGGCGGCTTCCGCCTATATGCGGAAAATGCAGAATATTATGATCGCCGCCATCGCCGCTCAACCGGTGTTTACGCCGCCCTCCAGCTTCTCCCATACGAAGGCCATGGCGGCAGGGGTGATTGGGACGGGCTGCGACATGGGCGAGGGCTGGCTGCTGACGGCCGAAATGGTGGAATTGGTGAGGCAGGGTTATCCCAATATCGTTTGTACCCAGCCTTTTGGCTGCCTGCCCAACCATATTTGCGGCAAAGGCATGATCCGCAAGATTCGCCAGCTGGATGAGCGGGCCAATATTGTGCCCATCGACTATGACGCCAGCGCCACCAAGGTAAATCAGGAAAACCGTATCAAGCTGATGCTGGCGGTGGCCCGGGAAAATCTGGACAAGGAAGAAAGGGGCGCCGCTGACGCGGGGGAACGACGGCAAGTCCAGGCCCCGGACGGGGGCGGCAGGTTCAGGCAGCAGGTTCAAACGGCGGATTAAGGAAGTGTCGGTAAATAACTTGGATATATGACGCAGTATTTTTGTCGTCTGTCAAGGAAGGAAAGCCCGCCGGGTAGTAGCGCTACGCAAGGGATTTTCTGACGCGGACAGACGGCAAAAAGACAAGTAAGATGTTCAAGTTATTTATCGACAGTTCCTAAGCGCGATGCCTAAGGGACGAACCCTAAGTATACGGCGGTGGGGAAACAGGAAAGCAAGGGGGAACGGGTGAATGCGGCCAGAAGAAAAAGAAAGCAATAAAGGAAAAGAGGTCAGAGAGGTAAAAGAGGTAAAAGGGGTAAAAGAGATAAAAGAGATCAAAGATGTGGGCCGGGTAAAAGAGGTCAGAGAAGTTAAGGACATAAAAGGCGCAAAAGACTTAAAGGACACAAAAGAGATCAAAGAGATTAAAATCGGCAAATTTGTCCTGCGGATTGGCAAGCGGGAATTGCAGTCGCTGGGCGGCGCCTTATTCGCGGTCTTGCTTGTGGCGACTACATTGTTTCTGACAGTAGGCCGGGGCGGTAAACCGCCCGCGGCGCCGGAACCGCCGCCGGAACCGCCGGTGGTGGCGGAGGACGAGCCGGCGCCGCCGGAGGAACCGGTCATCGTTTATCCCGAGGACGACCCGGCCATGCTCGCCGGGGTGCTGGTCATGATCGACAACCAGCAGGACGCCAGGCCCCAAAGCGGCCTGGACAAGGCGGATTTGGTTTATGAGATCATCGCCGAGGGCGGCATCACCAGGTACATGGCCTTATTTTACACCAAGGCGGCGGAGCGGGTTGGCCCTGTGCGCAGCGCCAGATACTATTTTGTGCAGCTGGCCAAGGGGATGGATATGCCTTTAGCCCATGTAGGTGGCGCGACGGACGCTTACGCCGCGATCAGTGAGCTGCGGATCAAAGATGTAGACGCGGGCGCCAATGCCCAGAAATATTTTTGGCAGGATCCCAACCGCCGGCGGCCCCACAGCACCTATACCAGCACCGAAAGCCTGATGGAGGCTGTCAGCAATAAGCAGTACGGCAATAAGGCGCCGGATCTGCCGCCCTACGGGACAGAATTTACCGGCGATCCCCTGGCCGGCGGGCAGGTTGGCCTGACCTATGTTACCGGCCGTTACGGTTATCAGGTGGATTGGATTTGGGAAGCGCTGCCCGAGGCGGCGCCGGGCGCTGGGGCGGCGACGGGCGCCGGAGCGACGACTGGCGCCGGGGCGGCGACGGGCGCTGGGGCCGGGGCGGGCGCCGGAGCCGGGGCTGGGACGGGCGCCGGAGCGGCGACGGGCTCTGGCACAGGGACGGCTGCTGGCGCCGGGGCGGCGACGGGCGCTGACGCTAGCGCCGGAACCGGCGCGGGCGAAAAAAGCAGCGGCTGGTATCGGCGCTACATCAACAACGAGGCCCAAACAACCGCTGAGGGCGCGAGCATTGGCGCCGACACAATTTTTATTTTGGCGATACCCAGTCGGGCCAGAAATACCGACCCGGTCACCTCCGCCGTGGATGTAATTGGCAGCGGCGAGGCGTTGCGCATTATTGATAATAAGGTCAGCCGGGGTACCTGGAAAAAAGAGTCGGCCGAGAAACCGCTGGTCATTCTGGACGGGCAGGGCAATCCCATGACCAGAAAGATCGGCGCGACCTGGATTCAGGTCGTGGACAGCCTGGCCGCCGTGAGCCTCAGTCGGCAGGCCGCGCCGGGCCAATAAAGAGCGACTGTAAAGGAGAATGTTTTTTGACGGCGGACAGCGAAAGCAATAGGCCCTCTGTCCTGATTTATACCGACGGGGCTTGCAGCGGCAACCCCGGACCGGGCGGCTGGGGCGCGATCTTGTTGTACCAGGAGCGGGACCGTACGTTGCAAGGCGGCGAGGCGCTGACGACCAACAACCGGATGGAGTTGCTGGCCGCGATTCGGGCGCTGGAAGCGCTGACCCGGCCCTGCCGGGTGGAGTTATACAGCGACAGCGCCTATCTGATCAACGCCTTTGCCTTGGGCTGGCTAAAAAAGTGGCAAAAAAACGGCTGGCTGACAGCCAGTAAAGAAGCCGTGGTCAATCAGGATCTTTGGCAGGCGCTTTTGGCGCTGGCGGATATCCACCGGATAGATTGGCGCAAAGTCAAGGGCCATAGTGACAATCCTTACAACAACCGCTGCGACGCCATGGCGGTAAGCGAGGCGGCCAAATACAAGAAAGCGCGAGGGGCGGCCTCCCGCTAATCTCGTTAATACTGTTAATTCCGCTAATCCCGCTAATCTCGTTAATCCTGTTAATCCTGTTAATCCTGTTAATTCCGCTAATCCTGTTAATCCTGCTTGGCCTGACCGGGCATATCACGGATCAACTCACCGGTCAACTCCCAGATTACCTTATCGCTCGCCTCTGTTTTGCGCTGCTGTTGGCAAAAAATCATCGGCGGCGTCACCACTGAGCCCAGGCGCCCGAACAGGCCAGGTTCCTTTAAATTATGCCCCAAAAAACAATACTCTCGCGCGGCCATCCGACCGGTGGCGGTTTCCAGCCATTTTTCCCTGCTGAACATGTTCAGGCAAGCGATATTGTTTTCGCGCATAATCGCCAAAACCTGCTCCGGGGAGTAAAAGCTGATCCACATAGGCTGGTCGGAAAATCTCGGCCGGAGCAAGCCGGAGCGCATACCGGCAAGGAAATTAGCGAAAATAATACCGTCCGGCTTGAGCGTCCAGGTCATTTTCGCCGCCACCACCGCCAAATCAGCGGGCTTCAAATGGTAGAATAAAGAAGAAGTGATAATATTGTCGAAAGCGCTTTCCGGATAATCAATACCGCGAATGTCCCGGCAAATAAAGCAGCCTCCCGGCGCCAGTTTTTTGGCCACCTGAACCATTTCCGGGCAAAGATCAACGCCCACGATCTCTCGCCTCGCGCCGTTGTCCAAAATAGCCTTGGCCAAAAGACCGGGGCCGCAGCCCAAATCCAATACGCGGGCGCGGCTGCCCAGATAAGAGATAAAACGTTGGAAATGCAAAGGATACAGCCTTTTAGGATTGTTCGCCAGCCCCTTCAAATAAGCGACGATGTTGCGGCTGTACGTTTGCGCTGTTTGTAAGCAGTATGCCATGATATTCTTTCCTTCCTGATGAATTGCGGCGATCGCGGGCGGGATGAGGATGATGAGTGGGATGAGAACGACAAACTGGATGAGGACAATGAGCGGGATGAGGACGACAAACGGGATGAGGACGAAAAGGAGGAGATGAGCGTGGCTGATCTTACCGGGCCGGTCGATATACCTGAGTTGACCAACCCAACTGAGCCGGTCGATCTACCCGAGCTGACCGATATCGCGATCGTCGGCGGCGGGCCGGCGGGATTGTCGGCGGCCGTCAATGCCGCCGCCAGAGGCAAGCGGGCGCTGGTTTTCAGTGCCGGGCCAAGCCCCTTGGCGAAAGCGGAGCGGGTAAATAATTATTTAGGCGAGCCGGGGCTTTCCGGGCAGGCGATGATGGAGCGTTTTATTGCCCATGCCCTGCAAATGGGGGTCGTCATCGCGAAAGGGCGGATAACCGGTATTTTGCCAATGGGCAAACAATATTTGCTCAGTTGTGGCAGCCGGGTCGTCACGGCCGGAGCGGTAATCCTGGCCACGGGCGTCGTCAGGGCCGGCGGCGTGTCCGGCGAGGCTGATTTTTTGGGCAAGGGCGTCAGTTATTGCGCTACCTGCGACGGTATGCTTTACCGCGGCAAGCGGGCGCTGGTTTATGGCCTGGCGTCGGACGCGGCGGCGGAAGCCAATTATTTGGCGGCACTAGGGGTCGACGTCACCTTTCTCCGACCGGGGAACCGGCCGGCGGAACTGAGTTCGGACATACCTTTTTACGCCGGGACGCTGCGGGCTGTCAAAGGCGGCCGCACAGTGAAAAGCGCGGCCATTCAGCTGATACCGGCGCCCCAAAGCCCGTTCGAGCCCTCAGCCGGCGCGGCGCCCCCGGCCTCGGTCAGCCCGCCGGCCGAACCGCCGCCCAAGGCCGAGGGCGACTGGGAAATCACCGTAGAGGGAATTTTTCTCCTGCGGGAGGCGTTGGCGCCCCAGGTATTGATCAGCGGCGTGGCGCTCAAAGATGGCCATATCGCCGGCGACAGCCGGATGAACGCCGGCCTGCCGGGACTTTTCGCCTGTGGCGATTGCCTGGGCGGAGCGCTGCAGGTGGCGAAAGCGGTGGGCGAGGGATTAGCGGCGGGGCAGGAAGCGGCGAAATACCTTGACAGTTTAGGAAAGGATAAGGAAAATTAGGATGAATATCGCTAAAGCGTTGGCCAAGGAATTTCAATGCCGGGAGATCCACGCTCAAAATATTATTGAGCTGATTGAGGATGGCAATACGATCCCCTTTATTGCCCGTTATCGCAAGGAAATGACCGGCTCCTGCGACGATCAGACATTGCGTCAGTTTGGCATTCGTCTGGAATATTTGACTAATCTGGAAAAACGGAAAGCGGAGATCAAAGCCGCCATAGAGGAACAGGGCAAGCTGACGCCGGCGTTGATCGCCGACATTGACGGGGCGGAGACCCTGGCCCGCCTGGAGGATATCTACCGGCCTTATCGGGCCAAACGGCGCACCAGGGCCGGCATCGCCAGGGAAAAAGGTCTGGAGCCCCTGGCGCGGATTATTGTGGCGCAAACCCTGACCCAGGGGGATCTTTGGACAATCGCCCAGGAATATATCGATCCGGAAAAAGGTGTGGCGACCGCTCAGGAAGCGGTGGAGGGCGCTAAGGATATTATCGCCGAGGATATTTCCGACGACGCCGCCTTGCGGGCGACCCTGCGCCAGCTATTTTGGGCCAGCGGGCGCGTCATCTGCGCCGCCGCGACGGGGAAAGCCGCCGGCGATACCGCCGACGCGGACAACACAGCCGACGCCGCCGCCAAAAACACTGCCGGCTCTGCCGCGAGGAAAGCCGCCGCAGGGGCGGGGGATCCCGGCGAGGTTTACGCCCAATATTTTGCTTATGAGGAACCGGCGGTGAAACTGCCCAGCCACCGGATACTGGCGATCAATCGGGGTGAGAAAGAAGGCTTCCTCAAAGTGGACTTGGCTGTGGATGAGGAATTAGCCCGTTTCCGGATCGAGGAAGCTTGGATCCGGGGCGAGAGCGTCACGCGGCCGGCCATGGAGGAAGCGGCCTGGGACAGCTTCAAACGCCTGATTCAGCCCTCGCTGCGGCGGGAAATCCGCAATGAGCTGACCGATAAAGCCGCCGGGCAGGCCATCAATAATTTTGGCCTGAATCTGAAACATCTGCTGCTTCAGCCGCCTCTGAAAGGCAAAGTGGTAATCGGCTTTGACCCCGCCTACCGCACCGGCTGCAAGCTGGCGGTAGTGGACGCCACCGGCAAAGTGCTGGATACCCAGGTGATCTACCCTACCCCGCCGCAAAAGCGGGAGGCGGAAGCCAAAGAGACGCTGCGGGAACTGATTTTTCGGCATAAAGTGGACGTAATAGCTATCGGCAACGGCACGGCGTCCAAAGAGTCGGAAATCTTTGTGGCGGGCCTGATTCGGGAAATCTCTCGGCCGGTATCCTATATCATGGTCAATGAGGCGGGCGCCTCGGTCTACTCCGCCTCGCCCTTGGCGGCCAAAGAGTTCCCCGAGTTTGATGTCACACTGCGGGGCGCGGCGTCCATCGCCCGCCGGCTGCAAGATCCGCTGGCGGAATTGGTAAAAATCGACCCCAAATCCATTGGGGTGGGCCAATACCAGCATGATATGCCGGAAAAGGAGCTGGGAAAAGCCTTACAGGGCGTGGTGGAGGATTGCGTCAATCAGGTAGGCGTGGATCTGAATACCGCTTCCCCTTCCCTCCTGACCTACGTAGCCGGGCTTTCTGGCGCTACGGCGGATAATGTGGTGCGTTATCGGGAAAGCCGGGGCGCTTTCAGCAACCGTCGCCAACTGCGGGAGGTTCCCAAACTGGGGCCTAAAGCCTTTCAGCAATGTGCCGGATTTCTCCGCATACCAGGCGCCGATCAGGTGCTGGATAATACGTCGGTGCATCCGGAATCCTACGCCGCGGCGGAAAAATTGCTGGCGCTGTTTCAGTTTTCAACGTTGGATGTAGGCAAAGAGGAACTGTCCGCCCTGCCGGCCAAAATCAAGGGGCAAGGCGAGGAAAAAGTCGCCGCCGCTATCGGCGTGGGTGTGCCGACGCTGCGGGATATGACGGCGGAACTGCTGCAGCCTGGTCGGGATCTGCGAGATCAGCTGCCGCCCCCTGTATTGCGCGCCGACATCATGTCCATGGAAGACCTGAGACCGGGCATGACCCTGCCGGGAACCGTGCGCAATGTGGTGGATTTTGGCATCTTTGTGGATATCGGTGTACATCAGGACGGCCTGGTGCATATCTCGCAGGCGGCGAACCGCTATATCAGGCATCCTTCCGAGGTGGCCAAGGTGGGTGATCAAATCAATGTCACCGTGCTGGCCGTGGAACCGGGCAAAAAACGGATCAGCCTGTCGATGCGCAATCATAACACAGCAACGGCTGAGGCAGGTATTAAAAATTAGATTTGTATTAAGTGTAGCATACCTAAACGGATAACGCAATATGTTTTAGTAAATATCTAGCAAATTTTTAGTAATAATTTTAATAATCATTTCTAGTAAGTACTGCGCGGCATATCGGGCCGCCGGAGAAATTAGCCGGAGAAATGGATCGGCGGAGGGTTGGGCATTGGGCGAGACGACCGAGAAAGAACTGACAGCCTCGGCCGCGGCGGAGACCGACGACGCGGCCGAGGCGGCGGAAACTGGCGGCGACGGAGGCGGCGCGGTGACTGAGGCTGAGGCCGACGACGCGGTCGCGTCTGAAACCATCGCGGCGGTGATCACGGCGCCGGGACTGGGCGCGATGGGGGCTGTCCGCCTGTCCGGCCCGGCGGCTTTCCCGGCGGCGGCGGCCGTATTTCGGAGCAAAAACGGCCGCCCAATGGAGGAATTGGGCGCTTACAGCCTGACCTTTGGCGGGCTGTATCTGGCTGACACCTTCGTTGATCAGGCGTTGCTGCTGAAAATGAAAAGCCCCACCAGCTTTACCGGCGAGGATGTGGCGGAATTGCAGTGCCATGGCGGCCCCGTAGTATTAAGCCGCCTGCTGTCGGCGCTTACAGAGTTGCCGGGGCTGGATATCCGGCCGGCCCGGCCGGGGGAGTTTTCCCAGCGAGCTTTCCTGAATGGCAAAATGGATTTGAGCCAGGCGGAAGCCGTGATGGAGTTGGTGGGAGCCTCCAACCAGCGGGCCGCCGCCGCCGCCGCCGACCAATTGGCGGGCGGGCTGTCCCGGCCAATCCGGGAGATCAAGGACAGGCTGCTCACCTTGCTGGCGGAAATTGAGTTCGCCATAGATTTTCCCGAATTGGCGGCGGAAGCGGTCGACGAGCCGCCGGCCGACGGCGCCGGCTCTGGCGCGGGCGCCGGCTTGGCCGGCGAATTGGCAAGCCTGCTGGCACAGGTAGAAGCCCTGCTGGCGGCCGCCGGTTTGGGCCGAATCTACCGGGAAGGCGCGCGTCTGGTCTTTTACGGCCGCCCCAACGCCGGCAAATCCAGCCTGCTAAACGGCATTCTGCGAGAACCCAGGGCCATCGTCACCGCCGAGCCAGGCACCACCCGGGATACCTTGGAGGAACGCGTTTTGCTGCGGGGTATCCCGGTGATTCTGACGGATACCGCCGGTATCCGGCCAGCCGGCAACCCGGCGGAGCGGGCCGGCGTGGAGCGAGCCAAACAGATGGCGGCCAAGGCGGATTTGATCCTTTATGTGGTAGACGCCGCCGTCGGCCTTACCGACGAGGATCGGCAGCTGCTAGGGGAGCTGGAAAAGAAAAAAACTTTGGTCGTCCTCAATAAAATGGATTTGCTGCCGGCGGCGGCCCAGGCGGAATCGCCGGCGGATTCGCCGGTAAAATCGTCGGTAGATTCGCCGATGGATTCGCCCGCGGGCAACCAATTTTTCGCCGACGACGCGGTATTGCCCTGGCAATGGTGCCTGTTGTCGGCCCTGTCGCCGACGGGGCTGGAGGTTTTGGCGGAACGAATCGGCCGATTTTTTGACCAGGGGGACTTCTATCAGGCGGGGGGAGAAATTTTGCTCAACCGCCGGCAGGAGGAAGCGCTGCTGAGTGCGAAAGCGGCGCTGCGAAGCGGCGCGGAAGCGCTGGCGCGGGGTATGCCCACCGACCTGGCGGCCGTCGATTTGCGCCAGGCATGGTCGGCGCTGGGCGAGATCACCGGGGAGACGATACAGCCGGCTTTGGTGGCGGAGCTATTTTCCCGCTTTTGCCTGGGCAAATAATCCCGGCGATACTCTTTTCAGTAAACATTCTCAGTAAACATTCTCAGTAAATATTCTTTTGAAAAAGCATTGACTGGAACGGGTTTTTTGTGGTAGTATTCAAAAGGTTGACTGATGCTGCTATAGCTCAGCAGGTAGAGCGCGTCCTTGGTAAGGACGAGGTCCCCGGTTCAAGCCCGGGTAGCAGCTCCATTAAAACCTTTGAAAACCCGCATGGCGCAAGCCTTTGCGGGTTTTCTTGTTTTCATGGAAAAAA
>JAISDE010000165.1 GCA_031265035.1 Peptococcaceae bacterium
GCCGACCGCCGGGCGGCGGTTATCGGAGCGGTGGCTGGTATGGCGGCTATGGCGGCGGCTGGCGGTATCGGCCGGTGATTTTCGGCGGCTTGGGCCGGCGGGCCAGGCCGCCTCGGCCCCCCGGGCATTTTTATCCGCCGGGGGCGCCCCGGCCCAGGCCGGCCCGGCACCCAGGCGGCGGCCCGCCGCCCGGCGGGGGCCCTGGCCAGGGCGGAGCGCCAACCGGCGGCGGCCGTGGCGGCGGCTTTGGCGGTTTTGGCGGTTTTGGCGGGTTCGGGGGACGTAGTGGCGGCGGTGGCTCTACCCGGGGCGGCGGGGCCGGCCGTTCCTCCGGCTTAGGCGGTCTCGGCGGCGGTGGCGCGGGCCGGAGCGCCGGTGGTCGTAGTGGCGGCTTTGGCGGCGGTTTTGGCGGCGGTGGGCGGAGCGGCGGCGGCGGGTTCGGGGGACGTAGCGGTGGCGGCGGCTCTACCCGGGGCGGCGGCGCCGGCCGGCACTGAGGATCAGCTCAGTAATAAGTTGGACAGTTCCTGAGAGAAAATTTTTCCAATGGCCCTTGACAAATGGTCTGAAATTGTGTATTTTAATAACAAAGATTATTGATAATAAAGATCTTGGTTATGGGTATGCCCCGCGGCCTCAAAATGCCCTGACGCCGGCGGTATGGGCTGGGGGACGGTTCGCTTGGGGGCGCGGGTGTTCAAAAAAGAAAGGGGTAGTTAAAGATGGTGGAATTAAAGGGAAGTAAAACGGAGAAAAATCTGGCGACAGCTTTCGCGGGGGAAAGTCAGGCCCGCAATAAGTACACTTATTTTGCTTCGCAGGCCAAAAAGGAAGGGATGGAACAGGTCGCCGCCCTTTTTGAGGAGACGGCCCGCAACGAGATGGCCCACGCCAAAATCTGGTTCAAATTGCTGCAAGGCGGCGATGTGCCCCAGACCGCGGCGAATTTGCGGGCCGCCGCCGACGGGGAAAATTTTGAGTGGACGGATATGTATGCCGGCTTCGCCAAAGAGGCCAAGGAGGAAGGTTTTGACAAGATCGCGTTTCTTTTCGAGGCCGTAGGCAAGATCGAGAAGGAGCATGAGGAAAGATATTTAAAATTGCTGGCCAACCTGAACAACGGCGTCATTTTCGAGTCGGAGACAGAGGTGGTATGGATTTGCCGCAATTGCGGCCATATTCATTACGGGAAAAAGTCGCCCGGCGTCTGCCCGGTTTGCGCCCATCCCCAGGCTTTCTTTGAGAAAAGGGCGGTCAACTATTAGTCTGTACCGCCAGGTCGCTGTCAGCCGTCGCGTCAGCGGGAAAAGATCAGGAGTTGAGGCGCCGCCCGGCGCCTCAACTTTTTTACCTTTTAGCCATCAAAAGGTCACCTCCCGGACAGCATAACAGAAAGTCTGGAAAAAATAAAGTTATTTCCCGCGCTGGCAAGGCCACCCGTTACCAACCTGGAGGATGATCAGATGAGAGACAGAGCCGATGAGCTCAAAGAGACGCTGACGAGACTCGACCGCGAGGGAAATTACCAGGCGATGCTACCCCTTCTGGAGGAAGCGGCCGGCCTGACGCGGGACAAATACGGCGACGCTTCGGCGGAATATGGCGCCGCCCTCAACGATTGGGGCGCCGTCCTGCGGGATATTGGCCGTTACCAGGAGGCGGAGGACGCTTTCATCAAAGCTCGGGCCGCGCTGGAGGTCTCCCGCGGCGCCGGGCACCCCGATTACGCCACCACACTTAATAACATAGCCGGCCTTTATCGCTTGTGGGAAAAATACGACAAGGCCGAGGAATTCTACATAGCCGCGCTGGCAATTTACCAAAAAACCCTGGGCGAGGAACATTTTCTCCATACCAGCGCTTGCAACAATCTTGGTTTGGTCTATCAGGCCCGGGGCCAGTTCGCCAAGGCCCGGGAACTGCATTTGGGCAGCCTGGAGCGCCTGCGGGAAAGCGGCAACCGGCTCGCGATCACCACGACACTGAGCAATCTGGGCCAAACCTACCTGTCGGAGCGGAATTACCCTGAGGCGCTCCGCTTGTTTTCTCAGGTGAAAGACGACTACGGTGAGCTGGTTGGGACGGGGCACCCCCTGTACGCGACGGCGCTGAATAATTTGGGCGCTGTCAGCTACCTGATGGGGAAATATGACGAGGCCCGTCATTGGTATGAGGAATCCCTGGGGATTTGCGAGGCTACCTTTGGCCCGGACGCTCCCCAGACCGCGGCGGTAAAGCGGATGCTGGGCCAACGCGGGGCAAAGGCGTGAGAGGGCTGGAGCTTTCCCGCCTTTATTACGATGAGGTAGTCGCCCCGCTCTTGAGCGAGGTGATGGGGCGGGACGCGAGCCGGGCGGCGGTTGGCCTGGTGGGCGAGGGCTCCGAGTGCCTTGGTTTTGACGACGAGTATTCCAGGGATCATGACTTCGGGCCATCAGTCTGCGTCTGGTTGGCAAGGGATGATTACCGTCGCTGGAGCGCCCCTCTGGGGGACGCCTTTCGTCAGCTACCTGACGGTTACCGCGGCCTCGCCCTTTACCGGGATGGGGCTTATGGGGCGAATCGCAGGGGAGTCTGGGAAATCGGCGCCTTTTACGCCAAATACCTGGGCCTGCCCCGCGCGCCGCGTACCGTGGGGGAATGGCGGCGGGTACCGGAGGATCATCTGGCCACCGCTGTCAACGGCGCTGTCTTTGTTGACCCGCTGGGGACGTTCAGCGCCATTCGCGGCCAGCTGCTGGATTTTTACCCTGAGGACGTTCGCTTGCACAAGCTGGCGGCCCGCTGCGTCACTATGGCCCGAGCCGGGCAGTACAATTACCCCCGCTGTCTCGCGCGGGGAGAGACGATAGCCGCCCGTTTGGCTCTCGCCCGTTTCACCGAGGCCGCCATATCGGCCGCTCACTTGCTCAACAAACGGTATACGCCCTTTTACAAGTGGATGCGCCGTTCCCTTGGCGCTCTCCCAATCCTTGGGCAGGAATTAAGTGAGTCGCTGGAGCGCCTTTGGGCGGAGGAATCTCCCTCATTGACGGAGAAAATTTGCGGGGCAGTGGTCGGCGAGCTGCAAGCTCAAGGTCTGAGCGACGCGCGAGGTGATTTCCTGTTGGAGCACGCGGAGGCGCTCCAAAATCTGGTTCAGGATCAGGAGCTGAGAGAGCTGGGGCCGTGGGTCGAATAAATTGAGTGGAATGAGAAGTGTCGAATAAATTGGGCCGAATAGATTTGGGTCGAATAAAAAGGGAGGGCGTGAGCCTATGAGCTCTGAGGACATAAATGACATAACGCGACAAATAAATACCATAACTCAACTTGAGTGGGATATGTTCCAGCAAGTGACCAATATTGGCGGGAGGGCCGCCTGCCAGGACAACCCCGATACCTTCGCGATTATGCGCCAAAGCCAATTCGCGGCTTGGGAGCCGGAGGTGATCGCCTCCTATCTGAAGGATTTACAAACGGCCAAAGCGGCGGGCCGCAATCTTATTTTTGAGAAGTATACTCATATGGCCAGAAATAATGACCCGGTATTGTATGAGCGCAACTCTGACAAGCTGCCCCCTATATCCGCGGCAAAGGAGGAACAGGCCCGCCTTCTCACTAAACGGCTGTTGCGAGAGGCGGAAAAATACTCGCGAAAATATCCCGCCCTGTCAAGCAGGGGCCGGCCTTTAAGCGCCGGGGCCATGGATCCGTGGAATACTTCGGTGGAAACTTATCAAATGGGCGAGCTGCTCACTTATTCGGATGATACCCTACACGCGTTGAGCCAACAGCTTGATCGCCTGGAGGCGGAGGGCCGCAATCTGGTCGAGGAAATCCTGCTCAATACTGTACGCCGTTACGGCTATGACAGCTTGAGCTCAGCAGAAAAGCAAATGCGGGGATCTTTAGTATAATGGCACTGGCACGAGTTTTTTGGCGCGAGGTAACAGCTTCATGAGAAAAGCTAAGATCAACCCATTTATGTATGTCTTTTTACTGGCTGGGGTGTTGCTCCTTTGCCTCTGGGCTGGCAGGCTGACCACCGCCGCCCCGGCGGCGCCCGGAGTGATCCTGCTGCCCCTGGACAGCCGGCCGGTCAACACCGATTTGCCCCGGCAGCTGGCGGCCATCGCCGGCGTCAACGTTATTTTGCCGGAACAAGAGTTGCTGGATCAATTTCTGACACCCAGCCAGCCGGAGCCGCTTTTTCAATGGCTGCGGGAGAGGGAAAAAAGCGGGCGGGAGGTCGCCGTTTTGCACGTCAATCAGCTGCTATTTGGCAGCCTGCTCCACTCCAGGGAGCAGGCCCAGTACGAGACGGCCAACGAGAAGCTGCGCTCCCTGCATGATTATTTGCTGGAGCGGGATTGGACGTCGGAGCGGAAAATAGTTTTGGTGTATATCCTGCCCCGCCTGCTGCCCAGCCAATATGACGCGGAAATGTGGGCTTATGAAAAGGAGTTGCCGGCCTTTTCCCAGCTCAAGCACCGCCTGAGCCTGACGCCGGGCGACGGGGCGCTGGCGGCGGAGCTCGCCGCCTTGACGGAGCTCATTCCCCCAGCGATCCTGCAACGCTACGAGAACCTTTATACTCAAGCGTACAATACCGGCGTCAGCCTGCTGGAATGGCTCTATCAAGGCTTGATTGACGAGATCGTGATTGGGCTGGACGACAGCAGTGAGTACGGGCTGAATGTCCAGACCTTTCAGGAGCTGAAAACCGCCGCCAGTTACAAGGAGGGGCAGGCGTTTTTTTTGCATGGCGCCGACGAGCTGACGCCGTTGATTATCGCCCGCCATTGCCTGGGCTATGGCGGCGATCCCGAGACCTTTACCCTGGCCTTCCTGAGTCCCGATCAGGAAGATATCATCTTTCCTTATGAGTCCATACCCCTCAGGGCCAACTTTCAGGAAAAACTCGACTACTTATTTGCCGGCTTTGCCGGCCGCGCCGACGGCGCGCCCATAGCTGACGGCGCCGCCACAGCCCAGGCGGGAGTCGGCCGGGCGGCTCGGCCCAAATGGATTTACCTGCATACCAGGCAGGATTTGTCCCAAGAAGAACAAGATGCCGCAGTTTGGCGCCTGGAGGCCGACAGCGGCCGGCCCGCCCACGCCTTGGTCGGCCTGGCGGACGTGGCTAAAGTCAATGGCACCTGGCCGCCGCTGCTGGAGCGAATCGGGGTGGAGCGGCTTTATCAGGTTGTGGACGCTTACGCCGGCTGGAATACCGCCGGCAACAGCCTGGGTTCCGTCATGGCCCATTTGCTTTTTTGGGAGGCCGCCGGCGGCCTCCCCGAGCCAGTGGCCCGGCAGGCCGCCGAGCTACAGGGGGATTACCAGAGGCTGCGGCTGATCGACGATTATTTTTTTCAGTCCCTGGTCAAGCAGCAGCTGATCGACTGGACCATAGCGCGAGGCTTCCCTTATCTCACCTTTGGCAGTCGCTGGATGGAGGCCAACGATCAGCTGCAGAGCCTGATGGCGGCGGCACTGGCGCCCTGGCCCCAAATGCTGCCCGGCGGCCGGGCGCCCCGGGCGGGTGAGCCCTATCCGTATAGGTTCCGTTTTCCCTGGCCCCGCAGCTTTGAGATCTGGATTCAGCGGGCGAATTAATAGAGCGATAATACGCGTAGCGCCGCTAGTACTCTGTAACATCCAAAACTTTACCAATCACAATAGGGCGAGCAGGCGGAGTAGCGGCACCGTCGCGGTGGACAACAGCGTGGACAGCAGCGTGAATTTCGTCGCCCAGGCCGGATCGCCGCCATTGCTCAAGGATATCCCCGGCATCACCGCCGCCCCCGGCATCCCAAAGACGATCGCCCCTACCACGCGCATCATAGGCCCCGCCCCGCTCAGCCGCAGCAGCAGCCACATGACGCCGGGCACGGCCAAAAGTCGGATGCCGCACAGGGCGTAGACATATTTGTCGGTAAAGATATCCCGCCAACGGCAGCGGGTCAGCATCGCCCCTAGGGTCAGCATCGACAGGGGCGCCGTCGTCGCGCTGAGCATCCCCAGCGGCGTCCCAATTACCTCCGGTACCCTAAAACGCAGGCAATAACATATTATACCGGCGGTAAAACCGACCATGCCGGGGCTACGCAAAAACATCCCCAGCAGGGTTCGTATGCTCGCTTTATCCAGCGATCGGCCGGGGCCATACATTTGGATAACCCGTCCCCCCAGGGAGGTAAACACCAGATTGGACGCCACGATAACGGCGGTGGTGAGAAAAATCGCCTCGTCCTCCTGAAAAAGCGCGGCGATAATCGGCAGGCCAATGAAGCCTACATTGGGAAACATCGCCCCAAAAACCCAGTCCCCCCTCACCCGGGCCGGCACATGCAACGGCCCCGCGGTCAGCCGCGTCAGGAGCAAGGCCAGGCCCATCATGACGAAAGTCCCCAAAAACATAACTGTCCCGCGGCGCAGCAAAACCGCTGAGAAATCTACCTGCAATGCGTTGAACATCATCACGGGGATCAAAACCTTCACAAGGATTCCCGTCATATCCTCTACCCCGCGCTCCCGCAGCAAGCCCTGACGGGTAATTACATAGCCGGTGAACAGCATTATCATAAATCCGCACATTTGCTTCAGGGCGGTCAAAAACATAACCAGCACGCGAACAGTCCTTTCCCGCCAAGGCATCGTTGCCTTAGACAAACCAGCGGATTACCTCCGCGATACGACTATTTTACCGCTATTTTACCGCCAATGGCGAATTTAAGCAACAATGTATTGGACAAAGAACGTCAGTTTACATGTTATTACCGCCGCCGCCGCCATGATCGCTGGGCGCCGGTTCCCAGACGCGCCATAGGTGCCGCCGCAAATCCACACAGCCGTTGGACTTAAACGCCACTCCCTCCCGGGTCAAATATACCCGCTGTTCTGGCCAACCGGGGACAGTCCTGCCGGCGTGGTTGACCACCCGGTGAGCGGGCAAATCCCCCGGCGCCCGGGCCAGCAATTTGCCAACCTGCCTGGGGTTGCGGGGATTGCCGGCCAGGAGGGCGATCGCCCCGTAGGTGAGTACCCGCCCGCTGGGAATGTCCCCGACGATTTGATAAACTTTTTCCTGAAACTCCAAGGCTATATTTTGCCCAGCCTGAGCAGTCATCGCCATTGCCTCATTTCCCGTGTCTTATAGGGCCATATTAAGCGCTGGCCTGATTCGTGTCAAGACAGCAAGCTGTATTAGGACTGTGCTGTCAAGGATATTCCGGATTTTCTCTAAAAAACTTCTTCTTGCGCCCTGTACAATTTCATTGCAATAATTTACCCAATAATTTCACGATAGATATAGGGCAAAATGGGTATTGACTCTGTTGCGGGAAAGACTATAATATACATATAATTCCAAACGTATAAGGAGGTTAGTTATGCGCAAATGTATGGATTCCGGCACTCTGCACACCCGACTGAACAAGGTCAAAGGGCAGCTTAACGCCATTGAAAAGATGATTGATGAAGATATTCCGTGCGAGGACGTGCTGATTCAAATCAATGCGGCCAAATCCGCCCTTCACAAAGTCGGACAGTTGATTTTGGAAGGTCATTTGAATCATTGCGTACGAGAGGGTATCGAACACGGAGACGCGGATAAGACCATAGCGGATTTCGCCAAAGCTGTGGAGCATTTTTCCAGAATGACTTAACGCCAAATCACCGCAGGCAAGAAGCAACCGTAAACAAAAAAGGTTGCTTCTTTTCATTTTCCCTCTTGTCAATGGATACCCATAGGGGTATAATATATACATATACCCCTATGGGTAATATGGGAGGGATTATGATGACATTATTCAAAAACGAGGAAAAGCGAACGCTGCTGTTCCTAATTCTATCGCTCGCGGCCGTTATAGTCAGTTTCTTTGATGTTGGACATCTGCCTGTTGACGCCGCTTGGGTCGCTATCCTGCTATGCGGAGTCCCCATTGTCGTGGGCGCGGTTAAAGGGCTTATTACCGAGTTTGACGTGAAAGCCGATGTGCTTGTATCCATTGCGCTGATTGCTTCGATAGTAATCGGCGAGATTTTTGCCGCCGGAGAGGTCGCGTTTATTATGGCGCTCGGCTCGTATCTGGAAGAACGCACAGCGGCGAAAGCCAAAGCCGGAATTGAGAAACTCGCGCGTCTAACGCCGTCAACGGCAAGGGTCATCCGTGGTCATGAGGAATATGTTATCCCCGCAAGCGCGGTAAAAATCGGCGATACCTTGCGGGTGCTTGCCGGAGAAACGATAGCGGTAGACGGCGTAATTACCGGCGGGCAGACATCGGTTGACCAGTCTGTTATGACGGGAGAATCCCTGCCTGTGGATAAGGGCGCCGGCGATGAGGTTCAGAGCGGCACGGTCAATCAGTTCGGCACATTCGATATGGTCGCCCAAAAGGTTGGCGAGGACAGCTCTTTACAGCGTATGATTCGCTTGGTGGAATCGGCGGACGCAAGCAAGGCTAAAATCGTCGGGCTTGCCGATAAATGGGCGACTTGGATTGTCGTAATTGCTTTGGCCTCCTCGCTTATTACCGGCTTTGCGACGCGCGAGGTTATCAGAGCCGTTACCATTTTAGTTGTGTTCTGCCCCTGCGCGTTGGTGTTGGCGACACCGGCGGCTATAATGGCGGGGATCGGGAACGCCGCGAAGTGCGGAATCCTAATCAGCAAGGGCGACGCGCTTGAACGGCTGGCAAAAGTTGTTCGTATCGCGTTTGACAAGACCGGGACGCTGACGTTTGGCAAACCCGCCGTCCTGCGCTTAAAAAGTTGCGTTGCCGCCATCGGCGAAAAGGCGCTTTTGGAAGTGGTGTCAAGCGCGGAGACACGTTCGGAACACCCGCTTGGCAAAGCCATTGCCGCGCACTATAAACGGGAATATAACGCAAATCCCGCCCAACCGGAAAATTTCCGGTTGATTGCGGGACGCGGCGTTCACGCTGTTGTAAACGGTCGAACCGTTTACGCGGGAAACGAAGCGATGATGTCGGAGCGGGGACTTGCGCTGCCGGAACAATTTCGGCATGAAATCGTCGAAGCGAAAGATTCCGGCTGCACGGTGATTTACGCGATGAGCGAACAGGAGGTTTTAGGCTATATTGTGCTGTCCGATACCTTGCGCCCGGACGCGTCGGACACTGTAAAAGCTATTCAAGACACAGGAGCAAAGACTGTTCTGCTCACCGGCGATTCCCCGCGGACGGCAAAACACATCGCGGGTATAGCGGGTATAGCGGACGTGCAAGCGGGTTGTCTGCCGGAGGATAAGGTGATTGCCGTGAGGCGGTATGAGGAGCGCGGCGAGCCGGTTTGCATGGTCGGCGACGGCATTAACGACGCGCCGGCTCTAAAAGCGGCGCGTGTCGGCATAGCGATGGGCGGCGTAGGGAGTGACATTGCCATCGAAGCCGCCGACATAGCGCTCGTGGGCGACGATATAAAGGAAATCCCTCATTTGCTCCTGCTCTCCAAGCGCGTTATGCGGACGATTAACGTAAATATCGCGGCTTCGCTCATTCTTAATTTTGCCGCGATTATCCTCGCGATTGCCGGCGTATTAAATCCGATTGTCGGCGCGTTGGTACATAATGCAGGGTCGGTGGCGGTCATCATAAATTCGTCGCTGCTATTGACGTGGCGTAAAAGATGAACGACGCCTATATGAGAATCATAGCAAATTATTTTTTGCGCGCCGTTGATCTGAAAAACCACGCTGATACGGAGGAGGTTTTT
>JAISDE010000205.1 GCA_031265035.1 Peptococcaceae bacterium
ATGTTCGCCGGCAGCTGAAAAAATACAATATCCCCAGGGAGTGGGAGGAGATTGTGATTTATACCGTTTGCGCCGGTACCATGCGCTCCTATGTGGAAAACGATTTGGGCGAGTTTGCCCAAAAGCTGGCGGAGCGTTTGGAGGCGGAGACCGAGTGATGAAGTATAATATTTTGGGGAAAACCGGGCTGCGGGTTTCCCGGCTGGGGTTTGGCGGCATTCCCATCCAGCGGGTCCCGGCGGCGGAGGCGGCGGCGACGATCAGGCGCTGTTTGGAGTTGGGCGTCAATTTTATTGATACCGCCAGGGCCTATACCGACAGTGAGGAAAAGATCGGTCAGGCGCTGGCGGGAGTGCCCCGGGACAGCTACGCGCTGGCGACCAAGAGCATGGCTGTGGACGGCGAGACCATGACCAGGGATATTGAGATCAGCCTGCGGAATCTGAGGACTGACTATATTGATTTGTACCAATGCCACAATATACGGCGGGATCAGGACGAGGAGCGGCTGCTGGGGCCGGGCGGCGGGCTGGAGGCGCTGCGCCGGGCCAGGGAAGCGGGTAAAATCCGGCATATCGGCGTTACCGGGCATCAGGTTGAGCGCCTGATTCGCCTGCTGAGAACCGGCTGGTTCGAGACTGTGCAGGTGCCTTATAATTTTAATGAGACAAAGCCGGAGGAAGAATTGCTGCCTTTGGCGGTCAAGGAAAATATCGGCGTGATCACGATGAAGCCCCTGGGCGGCGGCGCCTTGCCGGCGAGTTTGGCGCTGCGCTTTTTTCTGGACAAGCCGGTGGGGGCGATTATTCCCGGCATGGAAAACCCGGCCCTGGCGGAGGAAAACGCGCGCTGCCTGACGGAGGACGGGCCGCTGACCCCGGCGGATCAGGCGGACGTCGACCGGGTCAAGGCGGAATTGGGCAAGTGGTATTGCCGCCGCTGTGACTATTGTCAGCCTTGCCCCCAGGGGATCGATATCGCCGGTGTCTTTTTGTTTCACGGTTATTTTGGCCGTTATAATATGAAGGATTGGGCCAGGGGCCGCTACGCCGGCCTCAAGGTCAAGGCGGACGCCTGTATCGCCTGCGGCGCTTGTGTCGGTCGCTGCCCGTATCAGCTGCCGATCCCGGCTTTGCTGCGCAAGGCGGCGGCGGATTTGGCGGGCGCGATATGAAGGGCGGCAAGAGGCCGGAAGGCAAGCGGCCGGAAGAGCGAGGCGACAAGAAGCGGCCGGTTGTCGGGCAGAGTCCAGCGGCGGGCGCGAAGAAACGGCCGAGCGCCGGACAGAAGCCGGCGGCGAGCGCGGGTAAGCCGCCGGCCGGGCCGGGTGAGATTACCGGCATATTCGCGCGCAAAGGCGCCGCGGGCCGGGTGATTACCGACGACCGCCGGGTTTTTCGCAAGATCGCCATCCCCAAGGGTGGCGAGGGCGGCGCCCATAGCGGCGACCGGGTGGTGGTGGAGCTGACCTCGCCGGGAGGACGCCAAGGCGCCCGCTGGACGGTAGACGCGGAGTGGGTCGGCAAAATCGTTGAGGTATTGGGCGCCGGCGATGATCTGGCGGTGGGGCAGGAAGCGGTGATCCGCCGTTTGGGGCTGCGCCGCTCCTTCACCGACCGGCAGCTGGCGGCCGCCGCCAGGCTCAACCGCCCGGTGGACGAGCAAGACGCGGCGGGGCGGCTGGATTTGCGGGAGAGCCTGCTGGTGACCATCGACGGTGAGGATACCAGGGATATTGACGACGCCGTTAGCCTGGAGCCTTTGCCGGAGGGGGGCTGGCTGCTGGGCGTCCACATAGCGGACGTGGCCCATTATGTGGCGCCCAATACCTTGCTGGATAAAGAAGCTTACGCGCGGGGCACCAGCGTCTATTTTCCCGACCAGGTTCTGCCCATGCTGCCGCCGGATTTGTCCAACGGTATTTGCAGTCTGAATCAGGGCGAGGATCGGTTGGCGGTCAGCTGTGTCATGACCCTGGATCGTTTGGGTAAGGTGCTTTCTTATTTGATTAGGCCGTCGGTGATCCGGGTGCGGGAAAAGCTCAGCTATCCGCAGGCCCAGGGGTATTTCAACCGGCTGGGCTGGAATACCAAGGACGCCCTAGTGGGGTTTCGGGCGATCAAGCGGGCCGCCGGGCCGGGCGGGGGCAAAAGCGGCGACGATTCGCTCGGCGCCGCCGACGGGGCGGTGGACGGGGCGGTGGACGATACGGCCAGCGAGGCGGCCGGGCGCCGCTTTTTTCGGGACGGGGCGATTGGGCCGATGCTGCTGAATATGGCCCGCCTTTGCCTGATTTTGCGGCAGGCCCGTTTGCGCCGGGGCGCTCTGGATTTTGATCTGCCGGAGTGCAAAATCAAACCGGGCGAGGACGGCCGGCCGGCGGAAATCAAGCGCAAGCAGCGAATGCTTTCCGAGATCCTGATCGAGGAAATGATGATTCTGGCCAACGAGACCGTAGCCGGTCATTACCGCGGGCGGGGGATCCCGTTTCCTTACCGTTTACACGAGCAGCCCAATCAGGATCGCCTGGCTGAGCTGAATCAAATGCTGCTGCCGCTGGGCCTGGCGGCGGGGCCGGCTGGGTCGGTTGGCGCGGCTGGCGCGACTGGTATGGTGGGGCCGGCTAGGACGGCGGCCACTGCCCCCGGGGCCGGCGGGGGCCGGCGGGAGGGAGAGCGGCGGGAGAGCGGCCCCCGGGAGGGGAGCCTGCGGCCCGCTGTTTATCAGCAGCTGCTGCGGGAGGTAAAGGGCAGCCCCAAAGAGGCGATCGTGGCCACACTGCTGCTGCGGTCGCTGAATCACGCCTATTACGGCCCGGCGGAGAAAGGGCATTTTGGCCTGGCTTCCGACTGCTATTGCCATTTTACGTCGCCGATTCGCCGCTACGCCGATTTATTGGCTCATCGGATCATCAGGCAATTGGGTTCGACCGGCGTCCTGGGGGACGACGCCAGCCGGCTGCTGACCGCCAAGCTGGAGCAGCAATGCCAGAGCGTCAGCCTGTGCGAGCGGACGGCGGAGGAAGCGGAGCGGAAGGTGGAGGATTTGTGGAAGGCGGATTACATGAGCCGCCTGATTGGGCAGGAATTTGACGGAGCGATCAGTGGCGTGACCTCCTATGGTCTGTATGTGACTCTGGATAATACGGCGACCGGGATGCTCCATATTTCCCGGCTGCCCGGCTTTTTCGTTTTTGACGAGAAGACCCTGACCCTGGCGTGTCAGCGGACAAAAACCCGTTATCAGCTGGGGGAGCGGCTGCGGGTACGGCTGGAAAGCACGGATTCGGGCGCCGGCTATATTGACTTCAGTTTGGCAGAGGGCAGTATAACGTAATGTTAAGGCAGTATAATGTAACGCGAGGGCAGTATAAAGTAACGTGAGATATGATAATATTATACCGGCTCGCTTTATTCGGCGGCCCAACCGTTTTATCGCTCATTGCCTGGTGGATGGCCGGGAGGAGACAGTCCATGTGAAAAATACCGGGCGCTGTAAGGAACTGCTGGTGCCCGGCGCCCAGGTTTATTTGACCAGGGCCGCCAATCCGGCCAGAAAAACGGCTTGCGACCTGATCGCGGTTCGCAAGGGCGACCGGCTGATCAATATGGACGCGCAGGCGCCCAATCAAGTGATGTGGGAAGCCCTGGCCGGCGGTTTGCGGCTGCCGGGGCAGCCGGGGGCGTGGCGGGATCTGCGGCGGGAAGTGGTTTTCGGCGCCTCCCGCTTTGATTTGTGGGGCAGGGTCGAGCCGGATTGGCAGGCTTATATCGAGGTAAAAGGCGTGACGCTGGAGGAAAACGATATTGCCAGCTTTCCGGATGCGCCTACCGTCAGGGGCGCGAGGCACCTGCGGGAATTGGCGGCGGCCGCGGCGTTGGGCTTCGCGGCTTACGCGGTATTTGTGATTCAAATGGAGGCCGCGGCCTGCTTTACGCCCAATGACCGGCAGGATCCCGATTTTGGCCGGGCCTTGCGGGAAGCCGTCGCCGCCGGGGTGCGGGTATTGGCCTACGAGTGCGAGACGGCGCCGGACAGCCTGACCCTGGGCCGCCCGGTGGCCCTGCGGCTGTAAGAAGAGCCGGCGAAAAAAACGATTAAATATTTATTTAATTGTTGTTGACATTTCTTTTTTGGGAGAGTATAATGAAGTCATGATTAAACGATCATTTAATAAAAAGCTCATTTAATCATGACTTAAAACAAGGAGGGACGCCCCATGAAGAAAGTGTTTAAAATGGAGGATCTGGACTGCGCCAACTGCGCCGCCAAAATGGAGGACGCGATCGGGAGACTGAACGGTGTCAAAAGTGTCAGGATCAACTTTATCAGCCAAAAATTCACTTTGGATGCCAGCGACGACTTGTTTGAGGGTGTTTTGACAGAAGCGAAAAAAATCGTCAAAAAGATTGAGCCTGATTGCGCCATTCTGGCCTGAGCCAATTTGAGCAAAGCTCATCTCATCTCATCTCATCTCATCTCATCCCATCCGAGCCAGCCTGAGCTGGATCCTCGGGCAGCTAATAATCCGGCGGAGGTGACCAAAATGATGAAAATGACCAAACAGCAAAAAAAGCAATTCTACAAAATCCTGGCGGCCGGAGTGATTTACGGCCTGGGGATCGCCATTCCCACCGGCGCCGGCGCTTGGGTCAAGCTGGGTTTTTATCTGGTCAGCTACCTGATCATCGGCGGCGACGTGCTGTTGCGGGCGGCGGGCAATATACGGCGGGGCCAGGTATTTGACGAGAATTTCCTGATGGCCCTGGCCACCGTGGGCGCCTTTTGCCTGGGAGAGTACATGGAGGGTATCGCCGTCATGCTCTTTTACCAGGTAGGTGAGCTGTTCCAGTCGGTGGCGGTGAGCAAATCACGGCAATCCATCGCCGCCTTGATGGATATTCGGCCGGATCACGCCAATGTGCTGCGGGGGGGCCAATGGGAGGAAGTCGACCCGGAGGAAGTGGCTATCGGCGAGGCGATCCTGATCAAGCCGGGGGAGCGGGTACCGCTGGACGGCAAGGTCACGGAGGGCGAGTCCACGCTGGACACTTCCGCCCTGACCGGTGAGTCCATGCCTCGGGATATTACCGTCGGCGAGGAAATTTTCAGCGGTGGCGTCAACCTGAATGGCACTCTGACCGTAGAGGTGACGAAGCCTTACGGGGAGTCCACAGTCGCCCGGATACTGGATTTGGTGGAAAACGCCGGCAGCAAAAAGGCCAATATGGAGACATTCATTACCCGTTTCGCCCGTTATTACACGCCGGCGGTGGTGATTTTCGCGGCGGCCCTGGCGGTTTTGCCCCCCCTGCTGGTACCTGGAGCGGCCTTCGCCGATTGGATTTATCGGGCTTTGACCTTCCTGGTAATCTCCTGCCCTTGCGCCCTGGTGATCTCCATCCCCTTGAGCTTCTTCGGCGGCCTGGGCGGGGCGTCCAAGCAGGGTATCCTGGTCAAGGGCGGCAATTATCTGGAGGTATTGGCGGCGGCGGAAATCACGGTTTTTGACAAAACAGGCACCTTGACCAAGGGCAGCTTTGAGGTGGCGGCTGTAGAGCCGGCGGGCATGACCGGCGAGGCGCTGCTGGAGCTGGCGGCTTTGGGGGAAAGCTATTCCACCCATCCCATCGCCCAGTCCCTGCGGCAGGCTTGCGGCAAGGAGCCGGATCTTGCCCGGCTGGGCAAGGTCAACGAGCTTTCCGGCTTTGGCGTGGAGGCGGAGATCGACGGCGAGACGGTCTATATAGGCAACCGGCAATTGATGGCGGCCAAAGCGGGCGTCGAGGCGCCCGAGGGGCCGGCGGGCACCTTGGTGTATGTGGCTCGGCAGGGGGAATACGCCGGCTATATCCTGATCACCGATGGGGTCAAGGAGGACGCTAAAGCGGCTATAGCCGGCCTAAAGGCGGCGGGGGTCAAAAAAACGGTGATGCTCACCGGCGACAGCGAGGCCGTCGGGCGGGCGGTGGCGTCCCAGCTTGGCCTGGATCAGGCGTTTACCCAGCTGCTGCCCGCCGATAAGGTGGCGAAGGTAGAGGAGCTGCTGCGGGAGACCTCGGCCAAGGGCAAGCTGATATTTGTGGGCGACGGCATCAACGACGCCCCGGTGCTGGCCAGGGCCGACGCCGGGGTGGCCATGGGTGCGCTGGGCAGTGACGCGGCCATTGAGGCGGCGGATGTGGTAATCATGAATGACGAGCCTTCCCGTTTGATCACCGCCATCGCCGTAGCCAGAAAAACCGTAAGAATAGCTAAACAAAATACGGTTTTCGCGCTGGGGGTCAAGGGGCTGGTGCTGCTTTTGGGCGCCGCCGGCCTGGCCAGTATGTGGGCGGCGGTTTTCGCCGATGTGGGCGTGTCCGTGATCGCCATACTGAACGCCATGCGCGCGCTAAATATTAGGTAACCAAGAAACGCTATTGCTTGTGAGACTGGCGGTTCTTGTGCGTTATAGGGAATATTTGGGCTGCTAAGGACTCGTCAAATAATAAATTGAGGGAATTTCGCGCCGCGATTTCGTCGTCAGGCAAGGCGGAGGAAGGAGGCATACCCGGGGCGGTATGGCGACTGACGACAACGCGGCCTGGCGGCGAAATAGCAAGCGAAAAACATCAATTTATTGTTT
>JAISDE010000120.1 GCA_031265035.1 Peptococcaceae bacterium
AGAGAAGACGCCAAAATTAAGCGCGGGGATGTAAAATACGGCCAGTAGCAACGACGGCAGTAGAATGCCGAAAAATTTACAGACCGGATTCAGGGATCTCATCAAAACGCCTCGCTCTCAGCCGACGAATTCCCGTTAGCGCCAACAACAACCTCATTTATTATCATAATCATCATAATCATCATAATCATCATAATAAAAACGCCTCGCTCTCAGCCCGCAAGCGCCCGTCCTTCAGTATAAAAACCTGGTCGGCGTAATCCCGGGCCAATTTTTTATCATGGGTGGAGAAAATCAGCGTCAGTCCGCGCCGTAAAACCTCGTCCTGCAACAGGCCCATAATAGCGGTCAGGGCGGCGGCGTCTTGGGCGTAAGTCGGCTCATCGCACACCAGCACATCGCACCGGTACACCAGCAGCGCGGCGGTGGCCAGCCGGCGCTGCTGGCCCTGGCTCAGGGTGTAGGGCGAGGCGAGGCGATAAGGCCAAAGGCCGATCTCTCGCAGCACTCGCTCCGCCTCGTCCTCCCGCGGGCGCTCCGCCTCGTCCTCCCGCGGGCGCACCACCGCGTCCCCGCGGCCACGCTCCGCCCCGTCCCCAGCCAGGGCCGGCGCCACACCCCGGGGCAAACACTCCGCCTCGCCCCCGCGACCGCGCCCCGTCCAGTCCCCAGCCAGGGCCGGCGCCACGCCTCGGGGCAAACACTCCGCCGCGTTCCCGCGGCCATGCCCCGTCCCCTCCCGGCTTTGCCGCCGCCCGGCCCGCAGCCCCAGGCTGATCTCATCCAGCACCCGGCCCGTGACAAACTGATCCTGGGGGTTTTGAAACACAAACCCGATTCTGGCGCCCAACTGGCCCTTGGGAATCTTTCGCAGCTCCCGCCCCCCGACCAGCACGCTGCCCGTATACCGGCGAAAGCCGCACAGCGCCTCAAACAAGGTGCTTTTGCCGGCGCCGCTCTCCCCCATCACCGCATGGACGCGGCCGGCGGCGAAAGTCGCCGAGCAGCCCCGGATGATCTCTTTCTTCTCCTGCCAAACCCCCAGATTGGTCAGGCGCAAAGCTGGGGGGCGCCCCCCAGCCGCCGGCAGCGCCGCCGCTCCCGGCGTTCCCCCAGCGCCCGATGCCGCCGCCGTTCCCCTCACTTCCGGCGCCTCCGCCGGCGCCCCCAGCTCCCCAGCCGCCGCCTTGGCCGGCTTGACCGCCTGATAAGGCAAATCCGGCAGCCCCACACCCAGGCGCCTCAATTCCTCGCTCTCCCCCGGCGAAAGGCGGCGGGGATTTAGGCCCCGCCTCAGCACAACGCCGCCGGCGCCCAGCACAATCAACTCATCGGCGATCTCCCGCCAGATACCCAACTGGTGATCCACCGCCACGATACCCATGCCGGAGAGAGCGGACAAATCCCGCAATTTGGCGGCGATATCCCCGGCCGCCCCCTCGTCAATATTGGCGAAAGGCTCGTCCAACACCAACCATTGGGGCCGGAGCGCGGCGACGCAGGCCAGCATGGCTTTTTGCTTCTCACCGCCCGACAGCGTCGTCAAAACCCGCTCCCGTAAACGCTGAATGCCACAAAAAGCCAGGGCCTCCCCCATCGTCTCATCCATCCCCGCCGGTGAGGCCGAGATATTCTCCAGGCAAAAAATCAACTCGTTGCCGACGGTATCCAAGCAAAACTGTAAATCCGGATTTTGAAACACCATGCCGATCAGCCCCGCCCGCCGCTCCGGCGGCAGCGCCGCCACATCAAGGCCGTCCGCCCAAACCCGGCCCCCGGACAATACCCCGGCATTTTTCGGGTACAACCCGGCGGCGAGATAAAGCAGCGTGCTTTTGCCACAGCCGGAGGGGCCGGTGATCACAGTGATCTGATCCTTGCGAACGGACAGGGAAAAACCGTCAAACAGCTTGTGTTTACCATTCGGGAAATAAGAAAAACAAATGTTCTCCCAGACCAGCGCCCCCGCGTCCGACAACCCTGTATCCACCGTCACCGCGGTCAGCGCCCCCGCGTCCGGCGCCTTCACTCCCGCGCCCGCCCCCACTTCTATTACCGTTTCCGCCCCCGCTCCCGCTTCTATTTCCGCTCCCGACTCTTGCCCTTTACTCACCGGCTCAGGAACTCGTTGGTAAACTCCCGGCTCGGGCGGGCCGCCAGCAGTTTTTCCGCCACCATCCAATCTGCCAGCGTATTCCAGCGCTCCGGCCTGATCCGGCCCCAATGCCCGGCGGCGTCCAGATAAAGGCCAGAGGCATAGCGCTGACTTGCCCGGATCAAGGCCGCGTCCCAACCCGGCATGTGACGCTCCAGCAAAGCGGCGCTGCCGTCCGGATCGGCGGCGGCCTCAATAAAGCCCCGCTCCGCGGCACCCAAAAAGGCCCGCAGGACTTGGGGCTCGGTGTCGATCAGCCCGTGGCTGGCCGCCACGCCGGGCGCGCAGAAATTATAAAGCTCGCCAAAATCAGCGAAAGCGAAATAGTTCACTTCTTTACCCGCCTGACGCATCACAAAATATTCCCAATTTTTATAAATCCAGGTAGCGTCGGCCTCGACGCCAAGGGTGGCCTCAATATCCCCCACATCCTTTTGCACCAGCCGCACCTGGCTGTAGTCCCCGCCGTCGTCGTTGACCGCCTTGCCCACAATCCTGTGGAACCAATCCTGCCGCCAATGGGTCAGCCGCTTGCCCGTCAACTCGGCCGGGCGCGTAATGCCCGCCTCCCGCAGGGATAAAATACCCGAGTCGCACTTTTGGGTCAGGGTCGCCACGGTGGTCAGCCTGTCCCCCGCCGCCATGCCCAGCAACAAGCTAGGCTGAGGCGACATCACGATATCGGCGCCGGCCGCCGCCATCTCCCCATGCACCTCGCCGTGAAAGCGGGGCTCCAGCCCCTCGCTCCGGAAATAACCCTTTTCCAGCGCCACGTAAAACCCCGTATGATTGGTATTCGCGAACCAATCCAAAACCACATTAACAGTCCTCATTTTTCCGCCTCCCATTTTTACCCATGCTTTTTACCTATACTTTTTACCTATACTTTCGCGCGATACTTTTCGCCCTATATTTTTACCATAACATTTTACCCCTGTAGCCTTACTCGTCCTCCAAAATCTCGGCGTCGGCGTACAGCGACCCCGCCGGATAGCTTTTCAATACACCGGAGCGGGCCAGGCCCTTACCCGCGAAATAGCAGACCATGCCAGTGAAAATAATCGAGCTAACCACCCGCGCGGCCAGCTTCGCCAGCATAAAGCCAGGCTGCAGAAGCTCGGCGGCGCCGGTGAGGATTTCCGCCGTAAAGCTGAATATCGCCGCGCAGATGCCCGACAGGCACATGCTGACCCAATTAAACCTCCGATAGCGGAAAATCGCGAAACCCGCCTCGTTTCCCGCTCCCTGTATAGCGCCGAACAAGACCACCAGCGGGCCGCCGAAATTGCCCATCAGCATCTCAATGATGGCGGCCAAAAATTCCGCGATAAAAGCGGCCCCCGGCCTTCGCACAATGAACGCCGCCAGCGACCCCGCCATGAACCAAACGCCGTAAACCACCTCCACCGCGAAAGGCGCCAGGCCCAAAGGGGTCAGGGCCGCTTGCAACACCAGCCAAAGGGAAGTGGACGCCAAATAAATCACGGCGAACAGCACGCCCAGCACCGCGATCATAATGACATCCTTCAATTGCCACGAATTTTGCTTCCTCATACTCATGATACTACCATTTTCTCCTTTCCATCACACCGGCCGTTTAGGATCAGCGCGACAATAACTCGCGCCAGTCCTTAGCGCCCACAAGGCGCCCGCTCAGTGTGATACCAAACATTATTATAAAAATATATAAAAACCGCGTCATATATATAATATGACGCGGCTGTTATCATGATGGATCTCTGACCGGCGCCTGAACACTCTGCCCCCGGCGCGCGATCCTTCCATAATCCCTCCGGCGGCATGATCCGCGTCAGGTACGTAAGCGCGGTACCCCGCGCTTATATGGGTCGGAGCGATCTCAACTCCCTCTCAGGCCCTATCGGGCCTCCCCCCATCTGTATGCGATTGTCAACTCAGATACATACTTGTCGGCTCAGATACACAATTGCCAACTCAGGACTGGGTTAATTATATTACCGCCGCCGGCGGTTGTCAATCATTTTATCGCCCCGGTGTGTTTATTGGTGTGTTTATCGCCCCGGCCGCCCCGGCCCGTCCGCTGGCTCGTCCCCCGGCCCTGGCCCATCCGCTGGCTCGTCCCCCGGCCCAGGCCCATCCGCTGGCTCGTCCACCATCCCCGGCTCGTCCCCCAGCTCCCCCGCCTCGGCTGACCGCCGGGCCGCCCAAGCCTGCCGGTCTAGGTAGCCCTGCAGAATCAGCACCGCAGCCAGCTTATCCACGACCTCCTTGCGCTTGCGGCGGGAAACATCCGCCTCCAGCAAGGTTCGGCGCGCGGCGACGGTAGTCAGGCGCTCATCCCAATAGATCACCTCAGGCGCCGGCAGGCCCGCCCCGGCCAGATAACGCAGCAGCGCCGCCACAAACCCCTTGACCTTTTCCCCCTGCGGCCCCAGGCTGCCATTCATGTTTTTCGGCAAGCCCACCACCAGGCGATCGGCCCGCCGCTCCTGAATAAGCCCCGCCAGCCGCCTCAAATCATCGCCTAGCTGTCCCCTGATCAGCGTCGTCAGGCCCTGGGCCGTCAGCCCCAGGCCGTCGGCGGCGGCGACGCCGATCCGGCGGTCGCCTACATCCAGGCCAATCATACGCCGGCATTCCCCCGCAGGTAATATCGCACCAGCTCCTCCAGCAACTCATCCCGATCCATCCGTCGGATCAGGCTGCGCGCGTTTTGATGGCTGGTAATATAGGCGGGGTCCCCCGACAGGAGATATCCCACGATCTGGTTGATCGGCGAATACCCCTTTTCCGCCAGCGCCTGATAAACATGGCGCAGAATCTCGCCAACGCTGACCTGCTCATCGCTTTTCACATTGAACATAACCGTCTCATCCATATTGATATCACCATTGGCCTCGCCATTGATGTCGCCATTGATGTCGCCATTGATATCGCCACTGATATCGCCGCCGCCGATATCAACCATGGTTTGATCAGCGCTGTCCGCCGGGGGCTGATGCTTGCTGTCCTGATCCATGCCCGGATCCTCCCTTTTTGCCCATTTTACCACACTTTTTACCGACGCGCAAATACGCCCGGCGCCGCGGCGACTAACACCTCATACTGGTTATACTGGCTTATACTGGCTTATGCCGCGATCGATTCAATTGTGTCCGCGGCGCGGACACAATTGAATAACCATCCAATCCTTAGCTGCCGCCCGCCTGGCCGTACAAGCTCGCGATAATATCCTTCGCCCGCTCCAGCGCCGCGTCCAGCAAACCGGCGTCCCGACCGCCGGCCTGGGCCATATCCGGCCGGCCGCCGCCGCCGCCGCCCGCCGCCTTGGCGATTTCCCGCACCAGATTGCCGGCGTGCACCCCCCGCGCCACCAGATCGGCGGACACCGTGACGATAAAGCTGGCCTTATCCTCCAACACCGTCCCCAGCACCGCCACGCCGCTACCTAGCTTTTCCCGCACCGCGTCGGACAAAGCCCGGTAGCCCTCCATATCCCTGGCCTCCACCCTGGCGATCAGCGCCGGCATACCGGCGACGGAGATTTTTTGGCTCAACAGGCCGTCGCTTTGCAAAGCCGCCATCTTGCCCTCCGCCCTATTCAAAGCCCGCTCGTACTCCTTGTTGCTCTCCAGCAAATTGCGGGCCTTCTTCTCCAAATCCTCCGCCGGCGTTTTTAGCAGCGCGGCCAGGCTCTCCAACGACCGCTCTTTGGCCGCCAGCAGCTCCAATACCCCCGCCCCCGTCACCGCCTCGATCCGGCGGACGCCGGCGCTGACCGCGCCCTCGCTGACAATCCGGAACAAACCGGCCTGGGCGCTGTTGGACAGGTGGGTACCACCGCACAGCTCTTTGCTGTAATCACCGATGGCGACCACCCTGACCGTGTCGCCGTACTTCTCGCCAAACAAGGCCACGGCCCCTTCCCGCCGAGCCTCCTCGATCTCCTTTTCCTCTGTCGTCACCGGCAGGCTGGCGGCGATCGCCTCATTGACCAATTCCTCCACCCGGCTGATCTCCGGCCCCGTCATAGCGCTGTGATGGGCGAAGTCAAACCGCAGCCGCTCCGGCTCCACCGCCGAGCCGGCCTGATAGACATGCTCGCCCAGCACCTCCCGCAGGGCCTTGTGGAGCAAATGGGTGGCGGTATGGTTGGCCGCCGTCCGCCGCCGGGTTCTCGCCTCCACCCGCAGGGTAAAAATCTCCCGCCGGCGGATTTGACCGGCCACCACCCCCTGATGGACAAAACGCCCGTCCGGCAATTTATAAACGCTTTCCACCTGTACGGAGCCATCCTGCCCGGCCACGCTACCCCGGTCGGATACCTGGCCGCCACTGGCGGCGTAAAAAGGCGTGCGATCAAAAATCAGCCAAACCTCCTCGCCCTCATTGGCCGAGTCCACCGCCTCCCCTTCCCGCGCCAGCAGCTGAAGGCCGCTTTGGGCGGTCAATTCCTCATAGCCCAAAAACACCGTCGGCTCGCCCTGGCCCAAGCGACTGAGCAGCAAAGCCAAATCCCGGCCGCCCTTTTCCTTGCGGCTCTCCCTGGACTGCCGCCGCTGCCGGGCCATCGCCTCGTCAAAGCCGGCCTGATCCACCGCCAGCCCCGCTTCCTCCGCTATATCCTGGGCCAAATCAAAAGGAAAACCGTAGGTGTCGTAAAGCCGGAACAAATCTTGGCCACCCAGCGCCCGCTCCCCTTTTTCCCTGGCCCGGGCCACGATCTCCTGGGCCAGACGCAACCCGGCGTCCAGGGTCTCATGAAAGCGGTCTTCCTCCCGCCGGATCACCGCCGTCACCATATCCTCGGCGGCCACCAGCTCCGGATACGCCTCCCCCATTTGTTGTATGACCAACGGCACCAGCTTGTACATGAAAGGCCCGTCAATCCCTAATAGCTTACCAAAACGGATGGCCCGCCGCAGGATCCGGCGCAGCACATAACCCCGATCCACATTGCTGGGCGACACACCGTCGCTGATCAGGAAAACGCAGGAGCGGATATGATCGGCGATCACCCGGAAAGGGAAGCCCCGCTGATCCCGGTAATAAGGCTTACCGCACAGCTCCTCCACCCCGCTTAAAATCGCCCGCATAATGTCCGTGTCATAA
>JAISDE010000139.1 GCA_031265035.1 Peptococcaceae bacterium
CGCGAAGGCGTCCGGGGCAGCCGCCATGACCACACAGCCGGGCTGCTCACCGAACTGACCGGCGCGGAGGCCGCCCTGGTAGTCAACAATAACGCCGGCGCTATGCTGCTGGCGCTGGATACCTTGGCCAAGGGCAAGGAGGTGATCGTCAGCCGGGGCGAGCTGGTGGAAATCGGCGGCTCCTTTCGGGTGCCGGAAGTGATCGCCTGCTCAGGTTGCGCGCTTGTGGAAGTAGGCGCCACCAACAAGACCCGGATCGCCGACGTGGAGCGGGCCATCGACAGCGAGAAAACCGGCGCGCTGCTCAAGGTGCATACCAGCAATTTTCGGATTGAGGGCTTTACCCAAGCCGTCTCCTTGGCGGAGTTGACTGCCCTGGGGCAAAAATATGGGCTGCCGGTCATTCATGACCTGGGCAGCGGCTGCCTGCTCTCCCCTTGGCCGGGCCTGGATGAGCCTACAGTATCGGAGAGCGTCCGGGCCGGGGCCGACGCGATCTGCTTTAGCGGCGATAAATTGCTGGGCGGGCCCCAGTCGGGTATTATCCTGGGCCGGCGGGACTATATCGCCCGCATGAGAAATAACCCGCTGGTTCGCGCGCTGCGGGTTGACAAGCTGACGCTGGCGGCGCTGGAGGCTACCTTGCGCCTGTATTGGGATCCGGAGCGAGCCCGGCGGGAAATCCCGGTTTTAGCCATGCTTTTCGCGGAGCGAAAAAGCCTGCGGGCAAAGGCCCGCCGGTTGAAACGCTTGTTGGACAAGACGCCCGCCGGCGCTTTTTGCGCCCTGGCGGATACCGAGGGGCAGGTGGGCGGCGGCGCCATGCCGGGCCAAACCCTGCCCTCCGCCGCTGTGGCGGTGACGGCGACGGACAGCATCTCCCTGACGGCGCTGGAGGAATACCTGCGGCGCTGGGAAACGCCCATTATCGCCCGGGTTTCCCGGGAGCGGCTGCTCTTGGATGTCCTCGCGGTGGCGGAGAAAGATTTCCCCCTCGTCGCGGCTTGCCTGGCGGCGGCTTTCGCGTCGGCTTTAGCGAAGGAAGGGGACAAGCTTTGAAGAATATGATCATCGGTACCGCCGGGCATGTGGATCACGGCAAGACCATGCTGATCAAGGCGTTGACCGGTATTGACACCGACCGTCTGGCGGAGGAAAAAAAAAGGGGCATCACCATCGATCTTGGCTTCGCTTACCTGGAGCTGCCCGACGGTAGCAAGGCGGGAATCGTGGATGTGCCCGGCCATGAGAAATTTATTAAAAATATGCTGGCGGGCGCGGGCGGTATTGACCTTGTTTTGATGGTGATCGCCGCCGACGACGGTATTATGCCCCAGACCAGGGAGCACCTGGGGATCCTGGGCCTGATGAGCGCCCGGGAAGGGATCGTGGCGCTCACCAAAGCCGATATGGTCGAGGCGGATTGGCTGGCCCTGGTCGCCGAGGATATCCGGCGGGAAATCCGGGGGACTTTTCTGGCGGACGCGCCCATCCTGCCCGTTTCCTCCTTGACCGGGCAGGGCATAGCCGAGTTGCGGGCGGAGATTGTCCGCCGCTGGGAGCGGATGCCGTCCAAAAACGTCGCCGGGCCTTGCCGGGTGCCGGTGGATCGGGTTTTTTCGGTGGACGGCTTCGGCACTGTGGTCACCGGCACGATGATCGAGGGCGCTTTAGCCAAGGACGGGGAGATCGAGCTTTACCCCAGCGGCGCCAGGGCCAGGGCCAGGCATATTCAGGTGCATTCCCAAAGCGTGGAGCAGGCTTACGCCGGGCAGCGGGTAGCCATCAATTTGGCCGGCCTGAAAAAAGAGGACGCGCGGCGAGGGGATATCGTCGCCTCACCCGGCGCAATGAAAAACAGCCGGCTGCTGGACGTGCGTTTTTCGGTTTTGCGGGACAGCCCCCGGGCCGTCGCCCACGGTACCCGTTTGCATTTTTATCACGGTACCGGCGATACCCTGTGCCGGCTGATCCTGCTGGAGCGAGACAAGCTGGAGCCGGGGCAGGATGGCTACGGGCAGCTGCGTTTTCCCAGGGAAATCGCCGTCCGGGCGGGCGATCATTTTGTGGCCCGTTTTTACTCGCCGCTGGAGACGGTAGGCGGCGGCGTCATCCTAAACGCCGACCCGCCCAAACGCCGCCGGGGCGGAGCGGGCGCCGCCGAGGCCCTACGGCTGACGGAGCAAGGCTCGGACAGCGATCGCCTGCTGCAGGCGCTCACCGACGGCTCGCCCCATTTTACCCCCCTAGCCGAGATCAAAAGCCGGCTGCCGCTGGACGAGACCGGCTTCGAGGCGGCCTTTGAGCGGCTGGCCCAGGCGGGGGATATCCTGCCCCTGGACGACAAGCATTGGATCAGCAGGGCCAGCTTTGACGATTGGGGCGCCCGGCTCAACCAGACGCTGCGGGCATACCATCAGGCCCATCCCCTGCTGCCCGGCCCCCGGCGGGAAGACCTGCGGGGGCGCTGGCTGCCCGGCCGGGAAATCCATCTCGCCGACAAGCTGATGGAGCTTTGCGCGCGGGAGGGCCTGGTTCGGCTGGCGGGCAAAACCGCCGCGCTGCCGGATTTTCAGGTGTGCTACAGCGAAAAAGAGCGGCAATTGGCCCAGCAGGTGGAACAACTCTATCTGCGGGCCGGATACGCCCCGCCCACCGCGGATGAGGTATACGCCCAGTTTCCCAAGGACAAGGCCGCGTTGAGACAAGTGCTGGACGCCCTGCTGGAGGAAGATATCCTGCTACCGGTGGCCCCGCAGCTTTATTTTCACCGGGACATCGGCGCGGACAGCTGGCGCGAAATCACTGAGTTTATCGCCGCTCGCGGGCAGATTACCCTGGGTGAGTTCCGGGATCTGGTGGGCACCTCCCGGAAATTCGCCATGGCTCTGCTAGAGTATTTTGACCGCAAAGGCGCGACCAAGAAAAAAGGCGAGGGCCGCGTCCTGGCCTGAGCCAAGGGCCAGGCCAAAGACGACAATGGGTAGGCAATTATACTGGCGATCTGCAAGTAATGTTACAAAGATGATAATGTAATTGACAGGGCGATAACTTTAAAGTATAATGAGAACGCGGGGGAGGGAGATCGGTTAGTGTTCAAGATAAAATTCTACAAAGACCGAAACGGCAATGCGCCTGTAAAAGAGTATATTAACTCTCTTGCCGCTCACGAAGACAAAGATAGCCGGATAAAACTACAGAAAATCCGCGATTATGTGAAATATTTGAGCGAACGGGGCAAACAGGCGAAAGAACCATATGTAAAGCGCCTTGACGACGAAATTTGGGAGCTTAGGCCAATAAGGGACAGAATACTATTCGCGGCGCTGGACGGCAAGTGCTTTATACTTCTTCACCATTTCATGAAGAATACACAGAAGACGCCTCAGAGGGAAATAGACCAGGCCAAAAGAAACTTAGCCGACTATCGGGAGGGGAGTAAAAACGATGAAAAACGATAAACAATATGCGGAAGCCGTAAAACGGGCGAAAATGAATTTAGCCGACCTGCGCGAGCGAGGAGAGGAAGCGATAGGTGGGGACGCATTGGAGTTTATGGAGGAGCTTCTCACTCCGGAAGAATTAGCAGCTTCCGACTTACGCGTGGCTATGATGATTGAGATAGCGCGAGCGAGAGACGAGAAAGGTATATCCCAAAGGAGACTTGAGGCCATGAGCGGAGTGAGGCAGCCAGTTATAACGCGTATGGAGAAGGGTTATACAAGCCCGCGGATAGATACGGTCTTAAAGGTATTGGCACCTCTGGGCAAAACGCTTTACATAGGGGACTTGCCTAAGGCGAGAGGATAACCACTCAAAGACTTTTTAAGAATATCAATTGGCTCAGGCGATAAGCGGCGGCGCCTAAGGCGACGCCAATCACCAGGCCGGCCAGCACATCGCTGGGGTAATGGGCGTAGAGATACAGCCGGGAAAAGCCGATCAGGGCGGCCAGCGCCAGGCACCAGCGCCCCGCCCTTTTGTGATAGCAATATATCGCCGTCGCGGCGGCGAAGGACGCCTGGGTGTGCCCGGAGGGAAAGGAGAAGTCCCCCGGCGGGGGGATCAGCAGTTGTATCGCCTCATTCAGGTCGAAAGGGCGAATCCGGGCCACCAGCGGCTTCAGGATAATATTGCCCACCAGCAAGCTGAGCAGCAACGCCAGCCCCACGGTCAGGCCCATCCTCCGGGTGGGCTTTCGCAGTAGCAGCAGGCAGGCCAGCAGGATCCAGAACCAGCCGCCGTCGCCCAAAAAGGTCAGGGCCGGCATCACCGCGTCCAGAAAGCCGCAATGAAACGCGTCGGCCAAGCGATCCAGCAGCGTCAATTCCCATTGATTCAGCGCCATGCCCATACTCCCATCAATTATACCCTCATGCCCATATCCGCGCCCCTGCTCACGCCCGCGTATATGCCCCTGCCAGCCCTCATATCCGTCATAGTATCAGGGCTGTATCCTGCTCATGCGGTTGACGGCGGAAATCAGCGCCCGCAGGGAAGCCTTTTTGATATCCTTCGAGGTGCCCGCGCCAAACCGGGTCTGCCCCTGCCGGTTTCTCAGCTGAATATAGGCTATCGCCCGGGAATCGGAGCCGCCGCTCAAGGCGTGCTGATCGTAGGAGACAAACTCATAATCGGCGGCGCCCAGGGTTTTCAGGGCGTCATAAAGGGCGTCGATGGGGCCATTGCCCCGGCCCTCCGCCTCCTTTGGCTGCCCGTTATCGTTTATGACGCCGGTAAAACGCACCTCATTGTCCTCCGCGTCTTCCTCATTCAAATAAGAGGTTCGGAAGCTTTTCAGCTCGTAGGGCGTCTCGACCCGGATAAATTCCTGATTAAACAGGGCAAACAGTGTCTCGCCGGTAATCTCCGCCTTTTCTCTGTCGGCGGCCTCTTTGACCAAATGGCCCAATTCCGGCAGCATGGCCTTGGGAATCTTGTAGCCAAACAAGGTCTCCAGGACGAAACCGGCGGCGCCCTTGCCGGACTGGCTGTTGATGCGGATCAGCGGCTCGTACTGCCGGCCCACATCCCCGGGGTCCAGGGGCAGATAGGGTACCTGCCAGGCGTTGAGACGTTTTTTGCGCCGGTGATCGATGACCTTCAAAATCGCGTCCTGATGCGCGCCGGCAAAGGCCGTGTAGACCAGCTCGCCGGCGTAGGGATGGCGGGCGCCTACCGACATATGGGTGGTTTTTTGATAAATATCCCGCACCCTATTGATATCGCTGAAATCCAGGCCGGGCTCAATGCCTTGGGTGTACAGGTTCAGGGCCAGCGTGACCAGATCGGCGTTGCCGGTGCGCTCCCCATTGCCAAATAGGGTGCCCTCCACCCGCTGCGCGCCGGCCAGCAAGGCCAATTCCGCCGCCGCCGCCGCCGTGCCCCGGTCGTTGTGGGGATGGACGCTGAGGATGAGCCGCTCCCGCTCCCTCACCTGCCGGCCAAACCATTCCACCAGATCCGCGTATTGATTGGGCAGGCTCTTTTCCACCGTGGCCGGCAGGTTGATAATCACCGGCTTTTCTTTCGAGGCCCCCAGCGCGTCCAGCACCGCCTCGGTGATCCTGAGCGCGAAGTCCGGCTCCGTCTCGGTAAAGCTTTCCGGGGAATACTCATAGGTCAGGCCGGCGCCCTTTCGCTCGGCGGCCTCGCCCAGCCCGCGGATCCGGGCGGCGGCGGCGGTGGCCAGCGCCACTGTCTCATCCGGCGAGGTATTGTAAACCAGCTCCCGCTGTACCGGGCTGGTGGAATTCAGGAAATGCAGGATGACCCGCTCAGCCCCCTCACTCGCCTGAAAGGTTTTTTCGATCAGCTCCTCAATGCAGGGGGTCACTACCTGGATCGTCACATCGGCCGGAATCAGCTTTTCCCGAATCAGATGGCGGACAAAGGCGAATTCCGTCTCGGACGCCGAGGGATAACCCACCTCGATCTCCTTGAGGCCCACTTCCGTCAGCAACCGGAAATATTCCAGCTTTTCCGCCAGGCTCATAGGTATCGGCAGCGCCTGATTGCCGTCCCGCAAATCTGTGCTGCACCAAAGCGGCGCTTTGACCGGGGAGCGGGAAGGCCAGGTTCTGTCCGGCAAAGCTACCGGCGCGTAGGGCGCGTATTTATCCTGGGGGCGGCCGACGGGATGTGTTGACATGATTGTATACCTCCTTAATCTGTTTGATATGCCTTTTATGGCGCTTTCGCGCGTCACCGGCGGCGCCTGCTCACATCTCAGTTACAGTGGCGCCTCTGGGGCAAATCCGCAAACGGTAGACCCGGCATTTGATCCCCAGCTGCTGCCAGGTACGGGCGATCGCTTTCTCCACCTCTTTTGTCTGCCGGGGGCAAAAGGCCAGCACCGCCGGCCCCGAGCCGGAAAGACAGGCCCCGTAGGCGCCGGCGTCTACCGCCGCCGGCAGGATCTGCTCCAGGCCAGGCACCAGGGCCTGGCGATAAGGCTGATGTAGCCGATCCTGCGTCCCCTGCCGCAAATACTCATAACGGCCGGTGAGCAGCGCGCCGACCAGCAGGGCGCTGCGGCCGGCGTTGAAGACCGCGTCGCCGAAAGGCACGGCGTCAGGCAGCGCCTGGCGGGAATTGGCGGTTTTCAGGTCAAAATCCGGCACTCCCGCCACCACCCACAAAGGCTTGGGCGGCAAGAGTCGCAAATACCGGGGGGCAGACGGGGCCGGGGTGGCGTCTGTCGGTGGCGAGCCGCCAGCGCCAGGGGATGGCGGGCCGCCACCGCCCAGCATCGCCGCGTTGCCCGCGCCCAGCGCCGTCCCGCCGCCCACGCCAGGCGGCGGCGAACTGCCCGGCGCCGCCGCTCCGCCGCCGGCCGCCGAGATCACAAAACCGCCCAGCAGAGCCGGGGCGGCATTGTCCGGATGTCCTTCCAGCCGGCTGGCCAGCTCCAACAGCGCCTCCTTGGACAGGCCGCTGTCCAAAACCCGATCCGCCGCCAGCAGCCCGGCCACGGTCAGCGTGGCGCTGCTGCCCAAGCCCCTGGCCCGAGGCACCCTGGCCCGCACGCCAAACTCCAATACCGGCGGCGGCACCCCCACCGCCCGGGCCAGGGCCTCCACCGCCAGCGCCGCCAAATGGCCGCCGTTCAGCGGCGCGAAGCCCTTGGGCAGCGGCGGATCCGTCGCCGGCCGCCGCGCCGCGAACTCATTATAAAGATTTAACGCTATGCCCAAAGAATCAAAGCCGGGTCCGAGGTTGGCGGAGGATGCCGGGACTTTTATGCTCAACATAAATCAGGCTACCCCTTCTACCCGCAAAACCGTAATGATCTCCTTGGTCACCTCCAGCTCGCCCATCTCCTTCAGGGCCTGCCGCATATCCCCTTCCCTGGCGATATGGGTGATGAATACCAATTCCGCGTCGCCGTCCTTGAGATCCGTCTGACGCACCGTATCCAGGCTCACCTCATGCTTGCCCAGGGTCTTGGTGATCTGGGCCAGCACGCCCGGCCGATCCGCCAGCAAAAGCCGCAGGAAAAACCGGGTTTTGATCTCGTCTATGGGCATTACCGGCTTGAGCCGGTCAAAAACCTGATTCAGCCGGCCGCAGCAGCCAAACCGGATATTGCGGGCGATCTCCGACACATCACCCAAAATAGCGCTGGCGGTGGGAAAACGCCCGGCGCCCCGGCCGTAAAGCATGACCTCCCCCAGGCTCTCCCCTTTGATCAGCACGGCATTAAACGTATCCCCCACGCCGGCCAGGGGATGGCCCTTGGGCAGCAGCGCCGGATGCACCCGGGCCTCAATCTTGCCCTCCCGCTCCCGGCAAACCGCCAGCAGCTTGACGGCGAACCCCATCTGGTCCGCGAAGGCTATGTCCTCCCTGGTAATTCCCGTGATGCCCTCAACGTAAACATCGTCCAAAGTCACCTGGCTATTGAAGGACAGCATCGACAGGATCGCCGCCTTGCGGCCGGCGTCAATCCCCTCCACGTCGGAGGCGGGATTAAACTCAGCGTAGCCGAGCTTTTGCGCGTCGGCCAGAATCTCGCCAAACTCGCCGCCCTCGGCCGCCATGCGGGTCAGGATATAATTGGTAGTGCCGTTGACGATGCCGATCACGTCCGTCAGCGGCTCGGCGATGAGGTTCTGCCGCAGAGCGCAGAGCACAGGCACGGCCCCGGCCACGCTGGCCTCAAAATAAAGATCCGCGCCCCGCTCACTGGCGGCGGCGAACAGCTCCCGACCATGCAAGGCCAGCAAATCCTTGTTGGCGGTGACGACATGCTTGCCCCGGCGCAAAGCCTCCAGGATAAAGGTCTTGGCCGGCTCGATCCCGCCCATGGTCTCCACCACGATCTGAACCTCCGGGTCGTCCACCACATCCCGCCAATCCGCGGAAATAGGCACGCCCTCCCGGTCGAAATCCAGCGTCTTGTCGGGATATTTCTCCAAAATCCGCCGCAGGGTCAGCTCATAACCCAGCCTTTCCCGCCAAAAATCCTTCTGCCGGAGCAGCAGCGACGCCACGCCTTGACCCACGGTGCCCATTCCCAAAACCGCCACATTTACGTTTCCCCGCTCATTCGCCATCTTATCTTCCTCACTTTTAATTTCCTAAATTTATTCTTCCTCTTTTTCCGCTTATAATTTTATTTTTTTCTTATTCCTCTACCCGAAACAGCGCCGCGACTTTTTTGGTGACCGGCAACTCGCCAATCTCCGCCGTCGCCTGCCGCATCCGGCCCTCCAAGGTCTTGTGGGTCACCAAAACCACTTCCGCCTGTCCCGCCCCCAGACCGGACTGGATCACCCTGGCCACGCTGACGCCCCGCTTGCCTAAAATCTCCGCCACCTGGCTCAGCGCGCCCGGCTTGTCCTCCAGCGACAGCCGCAAAAAAAACCGGGTCTCCACCTCCGCCATCGCCTTGATCGGCAGGATCCGCCCCGCCACCGAATTGAGCCGGCCCTGACAACCTTGAAGAATATTGCGGGCGACAGTAGCCACATCCGATAAAATCGCCTGGGCGCTGGGCATTTGCCCCGTCCCCACGCCGTAAAACATGGTCTCGCCTAATTCCGGCCCCCGGGCGAAAATGGCGTTGTACGTCCCCCCCACCCGGGCCAGGGGATGCTCCAGAGGCAGCAGCGCCGGATGCACCCGGGCCTCAATCGACTCCCCGTCGGCGCGGCAAATAGCCAGTAGCTTGATCTTATAGCCCAAGCTCCGGGCCAGCCGGATATCCTCCCCGGTAATTTTCTCAATACCCTCCGCGTAAACATCGGCGAAAGCGACCTGGCTGTGAAAAGCCAGCGTCGCCAAAATGGCGATTTTCCGGGCGGCGTCATGCCCCTCCAGGTCCGCGGCGGGATCGGCCTCCGTAAAGCCCAAATCCCTGGCTTCGCTCAGGATCTCCCCGAAAGGCAGCCCCTCTTCCTCCATGCGGGTCAGGATATAATTGGTAGTGCCGTTGACAATACCCATAACCTCGGTCAGCCGGCTGGCCACCAGACACTGGCGCAAAGGGCCGATGATAGGGATAGCCGCGCCTACGCTGGCCTCAAAATAGAGATCCCGGCCAGCGGCCCTGGCCGCCTGAAAAAGCTCCTGCCCGCAAGCGGCCAGCAGATCCTTGTTGGCGGTCACTACGCTCTTGCCGGCCTGCAACGCCTGTAAAACATAGGTTCTGGCCGGCTCTACCCCGCCGATTGTCTCCACGACCACGGCGATTTCCGGATCCTGGCGGATTTCCTCCCACCGGTTGGTCAGCGCGCCCGCCGCCAACTCCACATCCAGCTTTTTCGTCAGGAATTTTTCCAGCGCCCGACCCAACGCGATCTCGCAGCCGGCTTTGGCCGCCAGCGTCGCCTGATTGTCCCGCAACAGCCGCGCTACGCCCTGCCCCACCGTACCCAAGCCCAAAACGGCAATTTTTATCTGACGCATTCGCCGCCTCTCCTTTCCGCCCGCTAGAACTGCGGCAAAACCTCCACTCGCTTGACCCCTTCCTGGGTCTGCAAGGTCTCCAGCAAGGCGCCAGGCTCCTGCACCAGCGTCATATTGACGCTCATGGTGGCCACCGCCACGCCCTGCACCGGCATACCCTGATTGATGGAGACAATATTGCCCCGCATCGCCGCCACGCTATTCAGCACATTGGAGAGAATGCCCGCCCGATGCTCCAGCACCAGGGTAAAAGACGCTATTCTATCCCTCTCATCCCGCGCGTAGGGCAAAACGCCGTCCCGGTATTTGTAAAAAGCGCTGCGACTCAACCCTACCTTTTCCACCGCCTCATTCACCGTCAGGGCGTCCCCCCTGGTCAGCATCTCCTTGGCCTTGGCCGTCCGCAAAATCGCTTCCGGCAGGATATCCTCCCGAACAATATAAGACCGGGCCGCTTTTCTCGGGCTCATCACAGGACTCCTCTCTTGGTGGGCCGCCGCCGTTTCCAGGTGGGCCGCCTTAGGCGACCCATAGCGTGTCCTTGCTCCATGGACATTGTATCACGTAACAGCGTACGGCACAATCCGGCCCCGCCTTTTTTCTTTCATCTCTTTCATCTCTTTCAGGTCAGTGTTGATCAGCGGGAGCGAACAGAGCGGATTTTTCATTTTTTTGCTGACGGCGAAAAAGACTAAAAGCAGGATCCACACCGCCATTTTATTGCTATCGGTGGTCTTATGCGCGGTGTTCGCGCTCTATGTCGGCGTCAACCTGGAAATGCTGCGGGTGCGCGCGTGGTCCAGCACGGATCTTGACATAGTGATCGGCTTGATGATTATCATCGCGGGGCTATACGCCACCTGGCTGGGTTATGGCGCTTTTATCCCTTTGTTGATCATCGCCTGCGTGGTCTATCCTTTTTTTGGCAAATATCTGCCCCAGCCGTTTACCACCACGGCATACTCCCTCAGGCGCACCATAGCCAGTTTATCCACCAGTCTCAAAAGTGGGCTTTATGATGGCACCTTAACCATTTCCGCCAATTATGTCTTTTTGTTCTCGGTCTTTGGCGGCATTCTGTCCGCCACCGGTGTGCAAAAGTTCTTTTACGAGTTCGGCAAGCTGACAGTGGGGCGATTCAGATCCGGTACCGCGCAAATAGCCTGTATCAACACAATGCTGGTGGGTATGGTAGTGGGCAGCTCGGTGGCCAATGTCAGCATCACCGGCCCTATTTGCATTGAGGGTATGCGCAAAGCCGGCTACAACGGCGTCGAGGCGACGGCCATCGTCACGGCGATCATCACCAGCTATATAGCGCCCCGGCGCTTTTGGCCCACCTTGAGACAGCTTATCCAGGGCTTCGCGGACGGAGCGGTCTCCGGCGTACAGGTAGGCTGTGTCTGCGCCACCATCGGCATGATGGTTCAGACCTTCAACGCCAGCGGCATCGGGATCAAATTGACCTCCGGCATCCAGAACTGGAGCGGCGGCATCCTGTTGATCGCCTTGCTGATCATATACGGCGCCAGCATTGTGGCCGGCATGGTGGGTGTTACCGTAGCGGCCTATTTTACCGCCGCCGCTTTCGCTGTCCCGGCTCTGGTGGAGATGGGCGTGCCCTACGCCGTGGCCCATCTTTTTATTGTGTACCCCGCCTCTTTCGCCACGATCACGCCGCCGGTCGCTTTGGCCAGCCTGGTGGCCTCCCGCATAGCCAATACAAAATATGGCATTACGGCGATCGAGAGCTGCAATGAAGCTTTATGTGTTGGACGGCGGCAGGCTGTACCTGGATGAGTCGCTTTTGGTCGCCGGCATCCACAACGCTACCTTGCAAAATCAAAACCCGTCCGCCCAATGGGTGGCGACCCCTGTCATCTCGTTCCTGGTGGAGACCGCGGCCGGCTACGTCCTGTACGACACCGGCAACCACCCCCACACCAATACAAACGCCTCCGCCGTATACTTTACCTGGCAGCCGGAGCAGCTGATGCCGGAGAGCTTGACGCGGCTGGGCCTGGCGCCGGAGGATATAAAATATGTCGTCCAATCCCATCTGCACAGCGATCATGTCGGTTATCTGCATTTATTTAAGAACGCCGAGGTGTTTGTCTCGGACGAGGAATTTACCCAGGCGATGAGGCTTTATGGCCTGGGGCGGTTTGGGGGCGCGATCAAGCGCGCCGACTTTGAAAGCTTCCTGGGCGCTCAGCTGAACTGGCGCCTGATCCCCTCCGATGTTTGCGAGGTAGAGATATGCGAAGGGGTCACGGTCGTCAACTTAGGCCCGGGGCATTCTTTCGGGATGCTGGGGATGTTGGCGCGGCTGCCTCACTCGGGAAATTTCCTGATGTGCTCGGACGCGATCAACCGCGAGGAAAATCTAGGCCCGCCCCCGCGGCTGCCCACCCTGCTGTATGATTCGCTGGGCTACATCAAATCCGTCGAGTTTATCAGGCGATACGCCAGGGAACGGGACGCGAGGATCCTTTATGGCCATGACATGAGACAATTCGCCGGGCTGAAAAAATCCACCGAGGGCTTTTATGATTAGCCCGAGCGGTATCGCGGGAGTGAGCGCGGCCCTTGCCGCCAAACGAAGTGGCTGCGACGTTTTGCTTGTGGAAAAGAGCGTTATGTTGGGCGGCTTGGCTACGCTGGGCGTGGTGGCGATCTATCTCCCGCTGTGCGACGGCGAGGGTAAAAAGATTTCGTCCGGCATATCGGAAGAACTCCTGCGCCGCTCCATCCAATACGGGCACAATACGCTGCCGCCTGAATGGCTCGACGGCAAGGGCGGCGCCGGCGTGACCACCCGGTACCGGACTGATTTCTCGGTGCCCGAGTTTGTTTTGGCCCTGGACGAGTTGATGGAGGACGAGGGTATTGAGATCCTTTACGATTCTGTCTGCTGCAAGCTGATCATGGCCGGCAGCGTCTGCGAGGGTGTCGTCATTGAGAACAAAACCGGCCGCCGGGCCTATATGGGCAAGATCATTGTAGACACAACGGGCGATCTGGAATTGATGTCAAAGGCTGGGGTGACCTGCGCTGAAGGCGACAACTGGTTGACTTATTGGGCTTACGCGACGGATCTGGAGAGCATGCGAAACGCGGTAGAAAAGCGAGATGTCTATGCCGGCATCAAGCTACGGTGGCTGGGCGCCACCTGGAACGGCGACCACACACCGCCCGGCTCCGATCTGTATATAGGCACCAAGAGCGAGGAAATCACAAAATTTATTTTAGACGGGCGCAAAATGCTGCGGGAAGAAATTGAGGGCGAGATCGGCAGGAGCCAAGCCGTGATCGCGCTGCCCGGCATGGCGCAGCTGCGTTCCGGCCGCAGGCTGGGCGGCTATTATGAGCTGACCCAGGACGACGCGCTCAAACACTTCGATGATTCTATCGGCTGCTTCTCAAACTTCAAAAAAGCCGGGATTGTGTACGAGATACCATACCGCGCCTTGATTACGCCGGAAGTGGACAACATGATCACCGCGGGAAGGTCTCTTTCGGCCAGCGGCGAGGCGTGGGTGTTCGCCAAGGTTATACCGGCCTGCGCCGTTAGCGGTCAGGCCGCCGGCCTGGCCGCCGCTATCGCCGTCAAAAATGGCCGCGGGCTGGCGGAGGTGTATGTGACCGATTTGCAGCACAAGATAGCCCAAGCAGTGGGCATTATTCATTTTTAGCGCCGGGAATAAACCAACGCGGCTCCTTATTATTTGCCCTGTCTCAGTTTGTCAATGCTCTTGTATATTTCGCGATTATATATTATTCTTGAAAAGAAAGGATGTAACTTATGGAGCTTATCGCTGTGGGCGCGGGCGGTTTTATTGGCGCCTGCGCCCGCCACCTGATAACGAAAGCCCTCAGCGGGGCGCGGCTCAACCTGCCCCTGGGGACGCTGGCGTCCAATGTCGTCGCCGGCTTTTTGATTGGGCTGATCATTGGGCTGGAAAGGCAGTCGGGGAATCTGGGTCGCGACATGAAATTGTTTCTTACCACCGGCTGCCTGGGCGGGTTAAGCACCTTCTCAACCTTCAGCCTGGAGACGGTGGTGTTTTGGCAAAGCGGGCAATATACCCGGGCCGCGGCAAACACCGTCTTGAACCTGGTCTGCTCCATAGGCGCGGTTTTCCTTGGCCTCGCCCTGGCAAAGCTGCTGGCGGCAAAGGCGTAAAATCACGCGAGAGGCATGGCAAAAACCGTCTGAAAAAGCCGTCGCGCCTCCGCCTTGCGGTCGAATTCGCCGTCGCTCAGGCACCAACTCAGCGTCACGCCAAAGAACCCGGACAGAAAGGAAAAGACCCGCGAAAAAACACCGTTGAAATTAGTTCGCTTGCCGCATATAATAAGGCTATGACAGAGCGAGATTTGGCCCAGGCGGCGGGCGAGCCTGACCGGGCAAAAGTAAATTATTCTCAAATAATGAGCAGCCCTTTCCAGGTATGCTCGGATTATGTGCCCCAGGGCGATCAGCCCCAGGCTATCGCCGCCCTGAGCCAGAGCGTTCAGGCGGGCCGCCGCCACCAGATCCTGCTGGGGGCCACCGGCACAGGCAAGACCTTTACGATGGCCCATGTGATCCAGGCGACCCAGAAGCCCACGCTGGTCCTGGCCCACAACAAAACCCTGGCGGCCCAGCTCTACAGCGAGTTCAAGGAGTTTTTCCCCCACAACGCCGTAGAGTATTTTGTCAGCTATTATGATTATTATCAGCCTGAAGCTTATGTGCCGGCCAGCGACACTTATATTGAGAAGGACTCGTCCATCAACGACGAGATTGAGAAAATGCGGCATTCCGCTACGGCGGCCCTGCTGGAGCGGCGGGACGTGGTGGTGGTGGCCTCGGTCAGCTGTATCTATGGCCTGGGCTCGCCGGAGGAATATCAGGGGCAGATGCTTTCCCTGCGGCCGGGCATGACCCTGGATCGGGATCTTATGCTCCGCCGCCTGATCGATATGCAGTTTGACCGCAATGACCTGAATTTTATCCGGGGAACCTTTCGGGTGCGGGGGGATGTGGTGGAGATTTTCCCGGCCTCGGCGGAGGCGGCGGTGCGGGTGGAGTTTTTCGGCGACGAGATTGAGCGGATCGGCGAGGTGGATCCCCTCACCGGGGAAGTCCTCAATGAGCGCCGGCATGTCAGCGTTTTCCCCGCCAGCCATTATGTGACCTCCAGGGAGACCTTGCGTCGGGCTTTGGGGGATATTGAGACGGAGCTGACCGCCCGCCTGGCGGAGCTGACCGGGTCCGGCCGCTTGCTGGAGGCCCAGCGCCTGGCCCAGCGCACCAATTATGATATGGAAATGATGCGGGAAGTGGGCGTTTGCGCCGGGATTGAGAATTATTCCCGCCATTTGATCGGCAAGGGGCCGGGGGAGCCGCCTTATACGCTTTTGGACTTTTTCCCCAAGGATTATTTGCTGATTATTGACGAGTCCCATGTTTCCGTGCCCCAGGCGGGGGGGATGTACGAGGGCGACCGCTCCCGCAAAACCACGTTGGTGGATTACGGCTTTCGGCTGCCTTCCGCCCTGGACAATCGGCCGCTGCGATTCGCGGAGTTTGAGGAGCGGATGAATCAGGTGGTCTATGTCAGCGCCACGCCTGGCCCTTATGAGATGGCGAAAACCGACGGCCAGGTGGTGGAGCAGATCAATCGCCCCACGGGCTTGCTGGATCCGGAGATTTTTGTGCGGCCGGTGAGGCATCAGCTGGATGATTTGCTGATGGAGATCCGGCAGCGGGTGGAGCGGCGAGAGCGGGTGCTGGTGACCACCTTGACCAAAAAAATGGCGGAGGATTTGACAGATTACATTCGGGAGCTGGGCATCAAGGTGCGTTATCTCCATTCGGAGATCAAGACTCTGGAGCGCATGGAGATTATCCGGGATTTGCGTTTGGGCGTTTTTGACGTGCTGGTGGGAATCAATTTGCTGCGGGAGGGCCTGGATTTGCCTGAGGTATCCCTGGTGGCGGTGCTGGACGCCGACAAGGAGGGTTTTTTGCGCTCGACCCGCTCCCTGATCCAGACCGCCGGCCGGGCGGCCCGCAATGTCAACGGCCAGGTGATTTTTTACGGCGATGTGGTGACGGATTCCATGGCCCGGGCCATAGATGAGACCAACCGGCGCCGGGTTATTCAGCAAGCTTACAATGAGGCCCATGGCATCGTGCCCCGGACGGTGAGCAAGGCGGTGCGGGACGTGGTGGAAATCACCCGGCCGGTGGAGGAGGCGCCGGGGGACAGCCGGCAGCTGGCCAAGATGAGCAAGAAAGAGCTGCGGGACTGGGTGGGCCGGATTGAGAAGGAGATGCGGGCGGCGGCCAAGGAGCTGGATTTCGAGCGGGCGGCTCAGCTGCGGGATTTGCTGATCGAGATGAAGGGTTATCTTTGAGATGAAGGGTTATCTTTGATGAGATAGGAGGCGCCGGGATGGGAAGCGAGTCGCGGGATTTATTGGCGGCGGGCGGCGGGGCGGCCGCCGTAGCCGGGGCGGCTGATCGCGGCCCCGGCTACGGCGCTGGCCCCGGCCCGGGACTCGATCCCGACGCTGGCCCTGACGCTGGCCCTGGCCTTGGCGCCGACGCTGGCCCCGGCCCGGGCGACCGCCCCATTTTCAGCCCCGGCGGCGGGGCGGCCGCCGGCGCGCC
>JAISDE010000190.1 GCA_031265035.1 Peptococcaceae bacterium
ACGGCGGTAGGCGCCCCGAAAATCCTGGAGGGCGGCCGCCATCCCGGCGAAGGAAAGCCCGCAGGCCAGGCCGGCGGCCATGGCGCCCAGAGCGTTTAGCAGGTTGTGGTCGCCATAAATCCCCAGGCGCAGCGTGCCCAGAAAATCCTGCCGCCAAAAGACCTCCGCCAGCATCGCGCCTTGCTCGCAGCGCAGGTTTTCTCCCCGCAAATCAGCTTCCCGGCAGGTACCGTAGGTCAGCAGCCGATCATGCCCGAGTCGGGGCAGCAGCCGCCGGATGCCGGGATCGTCCAGGCACAGCACCGCTTTGCCCTCCGGGGGCACATGATCCATAAAAGTTATAAAGGCCTGGTCGATCCGTTCCTGACTGCCATAATAATCCAAGTGGTCGTTTTCCACATTGGTCACCAGGGCCAGTAGCGGGTTTAATTCCAGAAAGGAGCCGTCGGACTCGTCCGCCTCCGCCACCAGATAAGGGCCTTGGCCCCATTTGGCGTTGGTGGCCAGATTGCCCACGTAGGCGCCTACAAAGAAAGCGGGATCCAGGCCGCCCCGCTCCAAGATCAGGGCCAGCATGGCGGTGGTGGTGGTTTTTCCGTGGGCGCCGGCTACCGCGATGCCTTTTTTCTCGTCCATCAGCCGGGCCAGGCAGCTACCCCGGTGGATGACGGCGATACCTTTTTCCTTGGCCGCGCGGTATTCCGGATTGTCCGGCCGGATGGCGCTGGACACCACCACGGCCTCCAGATCCTCGCCGATCAGCGCCGGGTCATGGTCGCCGATATGGATGCTCGCGCCCATATCCGTCAGTTGCCCGGTCAGGAGGGAGGCGGCTATGTCCGAGCCGCTGACCGGCTTGCCCATCTCCAGGCAAGCCTTGGCGATCCCGCTCATCCCCACGCCGCCGATCCCGATAAAATGCCATTTCTTTTTCTCTGTCATTACCGCGCCTTTCCCGCCCTTCACCTCGCCGGCCGCTGCCCTTGGGAAGCCTTATCTTTAGGCCATAACCGGCGCCAAAATAGCTAAAATATCCGCCAATGCCTGGGGCTTGGCCGCCGCCGCGCTGTTGGCCGCCATCCGGCGGCGCTTTTCCCCGTCGGACAGCAGCCCCGCCAGCGTCCGCGTCAGCGCCGGCCCTGTCAGGCCGGTTTCCGGCAGCAAAATCGCCGCTTCTTTGTCCGCCAGGCTTTGGGCGTTGCGGGTCTGATGATCGCCCGCCGCATAGGGATAGGGTATCAGAATCCCGGGCAATCCGCAAGACGCGATTTCAGCCAGTGTGGAGGCGCCGCTCCGGCCCACGAAAATATCCCCGGCGGCGTAAGCCAAATCCATCCGATCTATGTAAGGCTCTACCCGGATATTTTCCTGGCCGCCCCAGGTTATGCCGGCCTCCCCCAGGGTATTGGTCAGCCATTCGTAATCCCGGCTGCCCGCCGCCAGCAGGATTCGCGTCTCTTTTTGACGGTAGAATTGTTTGATCACATCCAGCATCGCCTGATTCAGGCTTTTCGCTCCCTGGGAGCCGCCCGCCGCCAGGATGGTCAAACCGGTGGGATCCCAGCCAAAGAAGGCCAGGGCCGCCTCCCGGCTGGCCCGCCCGATCTCCGGCCGCACCGGCAGACCGGTGACGGTGATCCGCTGCCTGGCCCGCCGAGGAAAATAGGCCGCCGCTTCCGGGAAGGTCAGCAGCAGACTCGCCGCCCAGCGGGCGATCAGGCGGCTGGCCAGGCCGGGAAAGGCGTTTTGCTCATGGAGGTAAACCGGTATCCTCGCTTGCCAGGCCGCCGCCGCTGTGGGCAGGCAGGCATAGCCGCCGGTGCAGATCACCGCCTCGGGCCGAAAGCGCCGGAGGATCTCGCCGGCCTCGGCCCGGCCTTGCCAGGTGATAGCCAGCGCCCGGGCCAGATTGGCCGGTGTCCGTCCCTGCCAGCCCGCCGCCGGGATGCCGGCGAACTCAAACCCGCTGGCCGGCGCCAGGCGGCTTTCCAGACCCCGGCTGCCACCCACGTACAGCAATTCGCTTGCCGGCCAGCGGGACAGGATGCCCGTCCCAATGGCCAGGGCCGGATAAATATGGCCGCCGGTACCGCCGCCGGCTAAAATCAGTCGCTTGCCCATGCTTTTCCTCCGGTTTTCCCCTGAGGCGGTTTGGCCGCCGCCCCATGAGACGGTTTGTCCGCCGCCGGTCGGTAACGGGAGATACTGAGCAGCGCCCCCACAGATACCACGGACATCAGCAGGGACGAGCCGCCATAGCTGATAAAGGGCAGCGTGATCCCTGTCGTCGGCATAGACTGGGTCACCACGGCTATATTGACCGCGGCCTGTAAAGAAATACTGGTGGTGAGGCCCACCGCCAGCAGGCGGCCAAACTTGTCCGGGCAGCGCAGGGCGATGAGATAGCCCCGCCAGGTAAAAATCAAAAATAAAATGACGACAAAACCGGCGCCGATAAAACCTAATTCCTCCCCGATGACGGAGAAGATAAAATCGGTGTTTTGCGCCGGCAGGATCAGCTTTTGGCTGCTGTTGGAGATACCGGCGCCCAAAAGCCCGCCCGTGCCCAGGGCGTAAAGGGAATGGATGATCTGAAAGCCGTTGCCTACAGGATCCTGCCAGGGATCCAAAAAGCCCAGTACCCGATCCAGCCGATAAGGGGATCTCAGTATGAGACAAACACCGGCGATCACCCCCGCCCCGCCGGCCAGGAACAAATAAACCCAGCGCAGGCCGGCGGCCAGCAAGACGGCGATGGCGGCGGCGGCCAGGACAAAGGCTGTGCCGGTATCCGGCTCAAACGCGATCATGCCGGCGGCGACGCCGACGACGAGCAAGGCTTTGCCCAAATCGCCACTAAGGGTATTGATCCCGGAGCGCCGGCGGCTGAACAGGCTGGCCAGGTAAAAGACCACCGTAAATTTCGCTACCTCCGAGGGCTGCAAGTTAAACCCAAAGGCAAGGGGGATCCAGCGGTGGGCGTCAGACTTTTCCGGCAGAGCGAATACCGCCGCCAGCAAAACGCCCGTGACGAGCAAAATTTGCTTGTCGATACTGCGGAAGCGGCGCAACCAGCTATAAGGGATATTTATTCCCCCGATCAGGATCGCCAGCGCCAGGCCGGTCAGGATCGCCTGCCGCTGCAAGTAATAGTAAATATTCTCGGACACCGTGTCGTAGTAGCTGGCGCTGAACACCATGATAAAGCCGATACCCAGCAAACAAATGGTAGTCAGGAGCAGACCCATGTCCGCCTTGACCTTTCTGTCCCTGAGAGGGGCGGCGGGGGGCTGCCGGAGCGAGGCCATAGGGATAATTTTCGCCCGCCGCCGAGCCGCCGGCCGGGGGATTGCCCGCCTCGTCCTCCTGTATGCGTTTTGGGGCGGCGCGTTTGACTCGCGCCTGTTGCTGTTTACCGACACGCCGCTAATCACGCCTCCCAACATTTGATCTCGCCGCCAGGATTTCTTTTACCCTGGCCTTGAACACCTCGCCCCGCTGCTCATAATTCCGAAACATATCGAGGCTGGAGCAGGCGGGGGATAAAAGCACCGCGTCGCCGGCCACCGCCTGCTCCCGACAAATATCTATCGCTTCCTCCAGGCTAGACGCCTGGCGAAACCGCTCGAACCCGGCCTCCCGTAGCGCCGCCGCCAGTCGGCCGCCGTCCTTGCCAATCAAGACCGCCAGCTTGGTTCTCGCCGCTATTTTGGCCGCCAGCTCCTGAAAGGACGCCCCTTTGCCGTCGCCGCCGGCGATCAGCAGGAGGGGCCGGGTAAAGGCGTCCAGCGCCTTGAGGGCGGCGTCGGGGTTGGTGGCCTTGGAATCGTTGACGTATAAAACCCCAGCCGCCTCGCCCACCGGCTCCAGGCGATGCTCCACCGCCTGAAAGGTGGCGGCCGCCCGCCGGATATCCGCCGGCGCCAGGCCCAGGATCAGGCCGCAGGCCGCCGCCGCCAGCAGGTTTTCCCGGTTGTGGGCGCCGGGGAGGGCGAATTCCGCCGCCGGCAGGAGGCGCTGCCGCTGGACGGCGCCGTCCGCCGTCGGCAGCGTCAGGTTCAGCCAGCCTTCCTCGTCCAGCCAGAGGCCGTTGGCGATGGGGCCGGCGGCGCTGAAAAACATGATTCGCGGCCCGCCGCCAGCGGCGGTGGCGAGCCGGCGCTCGCCCTCCCGGCGCAGCAACGGGTCGTCGCCATTCAGGATCAGCCAGTCCGCCGGCCCCTGAAATTCGGCGATCCGCCACTTGGCCGCCTGATAAGCGGCGTAGGTTTTGTGCCGGTTCAGGTGATCCGGCGACAGATTCAAAAATACCGCCACCTTGGGCCGCAGGGAAAGTATCCCCTCCAGCTGGAAGCTGGAAAGCTCCAGCACCGCCAAATCATTTGCCGTCAGCCGAGGCGCCGCCTGAAGATAAGGCACGCCGATATTGCCGCCCACAAAGGGTTCCCGGCCGGCCAGCCGGAGCATATGGCCAATCAGGCTGGTCACGGTCGTTTTGCCGTTGCTGCCGGTGACGCCGACGACGGCGGCCCGCCCGGCCCGCCAGCCCAGCTCGATCTCGTTGGTGATCACGGCGCCCGCCGCCCCGGCCGCCCGGATAGCCGGCTCGTCCAGGGGCACACCGGGAGAGGGCACTACCAACTCAGCCCCGAAAGCCAGGGGGTCGCAGGGCTGCCCCAGCTCCAGCAGCAAGCCTTGGGCCTCCAGGGCCGCCAGGGCGGCCCGGCTCTCCGGCGCCAAATCCGCCAGCGCCCGGGACTCATTGAGGCAGACCGTCGCGCCCTGACCCAAAAGCCAGCCGGCGGCGGCCAAACCGCTTTTGCCGGTGCCGATTACGTAGGCCCGACGATCCCGCCATTCATTTCCCGGCTGTACTTGGCACATCAATTCTGTCTTCCCTTCCTGATTTTTGACTACGGAATGTTTGGGTTTGGGGATCCTTTAAAGAGTCAGGCGCAGGAATAGCAGCCCGCAGATCAGGGTAATCAGCCAAAAAAGCAAGGACACCCGATTCTCGCTCCAGCCCAGCAACTCGAAATGATGGTGCAGCGGCGACATACGAAACAGGCGGCGGCCGCCGGTCCAGCGAAAGTAGCCTACCTGCAGGATCACCGACAGCACCTCAAGCACATACACCAGGCCCAGCAGCGGCAGCAGCAATTCCGTGCCGCTGAGAAGGGCCAGGGCCGCCACGCCGCCGCCCAGGGCCAGGGCGCCGGTGTCGCCCATAAATACCCTGGCGGGATGCAGATTAAAAAACAAAAAGCCCAGACAGCTACCGGCCAGGCCGCCGGCCAGCCAGGACAGCTGGGGCAGCCGCCAACTCTCGCACAGCAGCAGGTAGGTCAGGGCCACCAAAAAGGTCACGCCGGCGCAGAGGCCATCCAGCCCGTCGGTGAAATTGACGCCGTTGGCGGCGCCCATAACCACCAAGACCGCCAGGGGAAAATAAAGCCAGCCCGGTTCCCAATAACGCTGGGCGAAGGGGAGCCAGATCTGCCCGCCCCGCAGCCGCCAGGCCAAAAGCGCGAAAAGCAGCGCCAGAATGATCTGCCCGAGAAATTTTTGCCTGACGGTCAGCCCCTCGGACTGCCGTTTTTTGATTTTCAGATAATCATCGGCGCAACCCAAGAGGCCCAGTCCGAGTAGCAAGCCGGCCGCCAAAAGCCCTTGGGCGGTGATCTGACCGCCGGCGACCAGGGCCGCCGGGATGGTCAAAAAGAACATCGCGCCCCCCATGGTGGGGGTGCCGGCTTTGGCCAGATGCTCCTTTGGCCCTTCCTGCCGGATATATTGACCGAATTTCAACCGCCGCAGGGCCGGGATCAACACCGGCCCGCTGAGCAGCGCCACAACCAGGGCCGCCAGCCCGGCTTTCAGGTAAGTCTGCATATACCCGAGTCGTCCTCTCTTTAGAATGGATCAGGATTAAGGTCAGGACTAGGATTAAGGTCAGGATCAGGATTAAGGTCAGGATCAGGAGCAAGCCCGCTCCCGCTCCCGGATCGCCGCCAGGGCTTCGGTGTAATCATCAAAGGGCAGCTTTTCCTCGCCCACGATCTGGTAGTTCTCATGACCTTTGCCACAGATCAAAACCACGTCGCCTTCCCTGGCCAAAGCGATACCCAGGCCAATGGCCTCGCGCCGATCCGGCTCTGTCAATATTTTCGCCCGCCCCGTCGGCCCGCCCATGCCGGCCTGAACGTCCCTGATGATGGACAGCGGTTCCTCGTCCCGGGGATTATCCGAGGTGATGATACAGATATCGGCCAGCCGGGCGGCCGCCTCGCCCATCAGCGGGCGCTTGCCCCGATCCCGGTGCCCGCCGGCCCCAAAAATGGCGATAACCCGGCCCTGGCACAGTTCCCGCCCGGTCGCGAGACAGTTTTCCAGGCTGTCCGGCGTATGGGAATAATCCACAAAAACCGCGAAGGGCAGAGGGCGCTCGCTCTCCACCCGCTGAAAACGCCCCGGTACCGGCGGCATAGCGGCCAGCGCCGCCTGAATGACGGGCATGGGCACGCCCTCCACCAAGGCGGCGGCGATGGCCGCCAAGGAATTATAAACATTGAAGCGGCCTTGCAGCCGGGAATGAATGGGAAAACGCTGGCCGTTGAAAACCAGGGAAAAATCCAGGCCAGCCGGGGACAGGCTCACGCCCTCCGCCCGAACGTGGCTCAAAGGACTCAGTCCATAGGTGATCACCGGCACCTGACAGTAATCCGCCAGATAATCGCTGGCCGGATCATCTAAATTGAGGATCGCCGCCTTTTTGCGGTTTTTCTCCCCCTGCCCTCGCAGCTCCGCGAAAAGCTTGGCCTTTTCGCTCAGGTATTCTTCCATGGTATGATGAAAATCCAGGTGATCCTGGCTCAAGTTGGTAAAAACAGCCAAATCAAAGACGATCCCGGCTACCCGGCTTTGGGCCAGGGCGTGGGAACTGACCTCCATGACGGCGTAATCCATATTCTCCGCCACCATACGCTGAAAGAGCGCCGCCAATTCCGGGCTGTCCGCCGTCGTCAGCCCGGCGCCCGATTCCCGGTCGCCGATGCGGTTGTGGATAGTGCCCAGCAGGCCGACTTTTTGCCGCGCCGCCGCCAAAATAGCGGCGATCATATGCGTTACCGTGGTTTTGCCGTTGGTGCCGGTGACGCCGATCACATTCAGCCCCAGAGAGGGGCGGCCGGCCAGGACGTGCATGATCTGGCCCAAAGCCCGCCGGCTGTTTTTCACCAGGATCCAGGGTACCGCCGGCCGGCAATGGCTCTCGTCCTCCAAAATTACCGCTTTGGCGCCCAGGGTCAGCGCCTGCTCAATATAATGGTGCCCGTCATGCTTTTCTCCCCGCGCGGCGATAAAGACATCGTCGGCCCCCACCTGCCGGGAATCGGCGGTGACGCGGCCAATCTCGGCCTCCCAGGCCAAATTTTTCCGCCAGCGGATCACCCCGTCAACTGAGTTGACCGCCTCCTTTAGTTTCACGGTCTTCCCTCCTTATGGCCCCGCTAAATCCTCCAGGACGCCAGCCTCCAGCGGCTTTTCCAAGCCGACAAATACCCGGCTGCCGGCGTCCGCCATACTGCCCGGCGAGGGCTGCTGATACATGACCACGCCCTGCCCGGCCAAATCAAAATGCAGATCATAAGCCGCGGCGATTTTTGCCACCTCCGCGGCGGTCTTGCCGGTCAGCTCCGGCACGGCGATTTGGGGCGCCGCCGGAACCTTGGGCAGCCTGGTGTGCAAGACCACGGTGCCGCCCCGCAGCATTTGGTCGCCGGCCAGGGGCAGCTGCGCGTAGATTTCCTCCCCGTCGCCCACCAGTGTTATCTCGATGCCCTGGGCCGCCGCCTGGCTGTTTGCCGCCGCCGTCGTCAGGCCGACATAATCCAGCAGCGTAACTTCCTCCAGCGAGGTGGCTTTTACCAGCGCCGGCGCTACCTGAGCCGGTATTTCCAGATAACTCATCACGTCCTTGGCCACCGCCTGAAAAACCGGGCCGCAGATGGCGCTGCCGCCGTGGGTATCGCCTTTGGGATAGTCCACCACGATCAGGCAGACGATTTGAGGGTCGTTTACCGGGGCGACGCCCATGAAGGAGGCGACAAATTCCTGTTCCGAATAACCTACGCCCGGCACGACCTTTTGCGCCGTCCCGGTCTTGCCGCCGACCCGGTAGCCCTCAACGAAGGCGGTTTTGCCGATGCCCTGGCTGACCACGGTCTCCAGCGCTCGCAAGACCAGATCGGAGGTGGTCTGGGAGATCACCTGGCGGGTCATTTCCGGCTCGACGGTCTCCAGCAGGTTGCCTTGGGCGTCCCAGATCTCTTTTATCACCTGGGGTTTCATCAGCCTGCCGCCGTTGCAGATGGCGCCGAAAGCGGTCAGCAGCTGAATCGGCGTCACCGCGGTGGTCTGTCCGATGCTCATGGTCGCCAGATCCAAATCCTGGCATTTATTTTGCGGCAACACCAGGCCGTCAGCCTCCCCGGCCAGGTCGATCCCGGTTTTTTGCCCAAACCCGAAGCCGTGGAGATATTTGTAAAAAAGCTCTTTGCCCATTTCCTGCCCGACGGCGATAAAGACGGGGTTGCAGGAGTTCTGGATCCCCTCCATAAAGGTTTGCCTCCCGTGGGGCACCGCCCGCCAACAGCGCACCATCATCCCGCCGGGAAAACGCACGGGGCCGTCGCAGCCGTACTCTTGATTCAGCGAGGTCACGCCTTCCTCCAGCGCGCCGGCCATGACCACCGTCTTGAAGGTGGAGCCTGGCTCGTACACGTCGGAAATCAGGAAATTGCGCCGGTTTTGCTCGTCGTATTGGCCAAAATTGTTGGGATCAAAGGTAGGGTATTCCGCCATGCCCAGCACCCGGCCGGTTTGCGGCTCCATAATCAGGATGCCGGCCTTCTCCGGCGAGTATAATTCTGTCACTTTGCCTAATTCCCGCTCACAGATGTACTGGATCACCTCGTCAATGGTCAGGATCAGATCGACCCCGTCCACCGGCGCGGTGGTGGTTCTTTGGGCGACGCCGGCGCTTCGCTGGCCGTTTTTATCCTGCTCCGCCAGCACCGCGACGGTTTGGCCTGCCAGGAGACTGTTGAAGGACGACTCCAGCCCGCCGAGGCCGGTATTGTCCAGACCCACAAAGCCCAGGGAATTGGCCAGCAAGGTGCCTTTGGGATAGACCCGCTCCGATTCTTCCTCCCAATGGATGCCTTTCAGCCCCAGGCTCTTGACGGCTGCGGCCGGCCCGTCGGGCACCTGTCGTTTTATGTACACAAAGCCCCTCTTGGTATCGGTGATCCGTTCCAGCAAAGTCTCCGAATCCAACTCCAGGGCCGCCGCCACTTGGTCGGCGATCTCTTTGGCCTGGCCGGAGTCCACTACCTCCCTGGGTGTGGCGAAAAAGCTGGCGGTGGTGACGCTGATGGCCAAGGGCTGGCCTTGGGCGTCATAAATCCCGCCCCGCCGGGGAGCGACGGGCCGGGGGACGTAGCGGCTTTGCTCAGCCAGCGTCCGGTAGGTCTCCCCGTTGATCAGTTGAATCCAGGCCAACCGGAAGAAAAGGGCGGCGAAGACGACGCTGGCCACCAGGAGGATAAACATGATACGCCGGGATACTGTGTTTTCAGCGATGTTTTCTCTTGTCCACTCAGCCACCTTTTGCAGCGCTCCTTACTTTTTTTGCCAGAATTTAAGTAAATCCAGAATCGCCGCCAGCGACAAGGGTCGGTTGGGCTTGGTCGGCTCTTGCTTTGGCGCCGCCGGCTCGGCCGGCGTACCGGCCGGCGCCTCGGTTGTCCCGGTTGTCCCGGTTGTCCCGGTTGTCCCAGACGTCCCGGTTGCCCCAGACGTCCCGGTTGTCCCGGCTGTCCCGGACGCGCCGACCGGCGCCACGGCCGTCCCGGCTGCCCCGGTCTGCGCCCCGCCTGCCCCAGACGCTCCGGCCGCCCCTGAGCCGCCGAGCGCGTCGAATGTCCCGGCCGCCGGCTCGGCGGCCTCCGCCCGTATTTTGCCCGCCACCTCCACAGTGGCGGACAATACCATATATTCTGTCGTCTGATTTTTAATCAGTCCCAGATTCTCGATCGCCAGAAGCTCAATGCGCTCCAGGGAACGCATCTCGGCGATGTCGCCCCGCAATTTATCGTTTTCCTCGGCCAGCAGCTTGTTTTCCCGCTCCACGGCGCTGATCTGATGGCTCAACTGAGTGACCTTGGCTTTCATCACAATGCGGGAAAAGCCGATAGAAAACAGCACGATCCCAATGCCGGCGAGGGTCACAAAGACGAAACGGCGAGTGGAAGCGTTGGACTTGAACTGCCGCCGCACCAGCCGTTTGCCGGCGCCGGTCGGCGCCGGCTGGCGCCGCTGGCGTTCCCACCGCTGAAATTCCTCGCCGACTACCGCTTTGCGCAATGGCTCCGCCATTTTCCGCCTCGCCTCCTTTTTACCGCCCGCTCCACCGCTTGCTCTACTGCCAGCTTTATCGCTTGCTTTACCGCTTGCTCTACCGCCCGTCCTGCTTTATCGCCTGCTTTATCGCCCGTCCTGATTTTCCCCGGCGGTCTTGCGAAACCCCCGCAGCTTACCGCTGCGGGAACGGGGATTGGCCCGGGTTTCCGCCTCGTCCGGCACAATCGGCTTGGGGGTCAATATCCTGCCCACCGGCCGCCGACCGCAAACGCAGGCCGGCAAATCCTTGGGGCAAATACAGCCTGTCGCCAGAGACTGAAAGGTTTTTTTAACTATCCGGTCTTCCAGGGAGTGAAAGGTGATCACCGCCAGCCGCCCGTCCACCGCCAGAGCCGCCGCGGCGTCCCGGAGGGCCTGCTCCAAAAGCTCCACTTCCCCGTTGACGGCGATACGCAGCGCCTGAAAAACCCGTTTGGCCGGATGGTGGCCGGTCGCCCTGGCGCCGGCGGGGATGGCCTTTTTGATCACTGTCGTCAGCTGAGAGGTCGTCTCAATAGGCGCCTTTTTTCGTTCCGCCCCGATAAACTGGGCGATCCGCTCGCTCCAACGTTCTTCCCCATAGCGCCAAAATATGCCGGCCAAATCCCGCTCTGTCCCCTGATTGACCAAAGCCGCCGCCGTGATCTCCTGCCGCCCCGGATCCATTCGCATATCCAGCGGGCCTTCCTGCTGATAGCTGAAGCCCCGCCCGCCCTCGGTCAGCTGATAGGCGGACACCCCCAGATCCAGCAAAATCGCCTGAGGGGGAGGGCAGTCGTTTTCCCGCAGGATCGCCCGCAGTCGGGCAAAATTGCTGTATACCAGCCGATAATGGCCGGCGCCGACGGGTCGCAACGCGTCCTCCGCCGCCGCCAAGGCCCGCTGATCCTGATCGATGCCGATCAGCCGGCCGCCCGGTAAAATCGCTTCCAGTATCCGGCGGGCGTGGCCGCCGCCGCCGACGGTGCAATCCACCGCCGTCATGCCCGGCGCCAAAGCCAGCAGGGCCAGCGTAGGCTCAAGCAGCACCGGCGCGTGGCTGAACGCCGTCACTGAAATAATTCCTCGGCCAGGGCCTCATAATTGGCGTCCAACTCCGCCCGATAAACTTCCCAGGCGGTTTTGTCCCAAATCTCCGCGTGGTCGCCGGCGCCCACCACATAAACGTCCTTGCGCAAGCCGGCGAAATTGCGCAGTTCCTGATTGATCATGGTTCTGCCTTGCCGGTCGGTCTCCCCGGCGCAGGCGCCGGAAAAAAAGCGCCGTTTGACATTTCGGGCCTTGGGGTTGAAAATAGGCAGGGCGTTCAGTTTTTCCGCCAGCTTGTCCCACTCCGCCTGGGGGTAAACGAAAAGGCAGGTTTCCATGCCCTTGGAAATCATATAACGCTCGCCCAGCGCTTCCCGATATTTGACCGGCAGGGTCAGCCGGCCTTTATCGTCGATGGTGTGCGGATACTCCCGATCAAAGGTGTACGCGCCCTCGCGATCAAGATCCATGGATATCGCCCCCTTTCCGCCGCTCACCGGGAGTTGGGTATCCGGATACGTCAAAATTCAGCCGACAGTAAACATTTTGGGCAATTTTGAACAACTTCTCCCACTTCACTGGTCGGTTAAACCATAGTATACCACTTTGAGCCACTCTGTACCACTGCGAATTTAAAATTCTCGCGAAAAAAATTCATAAAAATTTAACACACTTTTTGGGTCATAAGCTGGAAAAACATAAACCGCCGAATTTACCAGGGGGATGAGGCCCAGGCAAACCGGCGGTTTATGCTGCGAAAATCAGGCACGGTCCCAGATTTTCGCGCCCGAAGCCTTTCGGGCGGAAGCAGGTGGAATGGGTGGAAAACTGAATCTATTGGTTCCGGTATTCAGACGGTTGATAGCTACGTAAATCAGGGATCGCCTTGTGTCAGCGCCCGGCGGATTCAAGCGGGAGCCGGGGAGAGCCAATGATGTCGCCCGACTAGGGAGGGGTCGCCCGTTCCCGGGTGATGACGGGAACAAACAACAGCAGGTAATATCAAAGGCTCTCCACAACTCCGGTATGCAAACAAATCGTCAGGGACGATTTGATATATTCCCGGGAGCGGCGCCGTTTACAGAAAGGGAATTGCCGGGAAATATGAACCCATTTTGAGGAGGGGCTGCCCGCTTCCGGGGGATAACAGAATACGGGCAACATTTGATAGTGTCATTCCTCCCGGCAATTCACTTTCTGTAAAAGACTACTTTCCCCGGCCAGCCCGAACCCGCTGTATTGGCGGGGAACGGGGTTGATTCGACCGGCTGGCGTATACTAAGAATAACCCAGGAAAAAATCGCCGACTATACCCAAAAGGGTGATATTAAAAATTTTTCGGAAAATTTTTCGACAAGACGGCAACCATTCAGGTCGGTACCCGAGGCGGTACCTGTGGTAGGGGCCGGTGGGTTTGCCGCGAGTTTTCCGGCCGGTTCAAAACCCTTGAGTTTTCAAGGATTTAGCGTTACAATAACAGGCAGAGTCGCGGAAAGGAACTGCTTGAATATGGAATATACCTTGATGCACAAAAACGTCGCCGTCGCTCAATTGGAGATATTTGAGGATACCGGCGCCATATTGAAGACGCTTGAGCTTACCCGCCCGGAGCATTTGCCCCTGGGGATCAGGCTTACGCCGCAAGGCAAGCCCGAGACAAAATCTATCAACGATTGGTGGGTTGGCCGCGCCATCCCAGCGTCGCGGAGCGGGTTGCGGGACGCGCTGGAAGCGTTGCGCGTATCCTCGCCGGTTTTGCTGCTGACAAAATGCTTTGGCCTGTCGCTGTCGGATCAGTATTGGGCGCGCCCGTCGAACAAGCCCCTTGAGTGGAAGGACGTCAATTTCTTCGAGAACGAGTTTTCGGAGGATGTGGGCAACGCGCTGTTCGAGCGCGCCGGGGAAGGCGAGCTGGATTTGATGTCGCCGGATAATACCACGGGCGGATGGCTGAAAAAGAAGTGGGTGGTCGCGGATGGGAAACGGATGCTTTTGAAATGCGGCAACGGTCCCGCGCATCAAGAGCCGCTGAATGAGGTGATCGCCAGCGCTATTATGCGGCGGTTGGGCATCGCCCACGCGGCGTATACGCTGACGTGGGACGACGACCGGCCGCTGTCCGCATGCGAGGACTTTATCACGCCGCGGACAGATCTTGTGAGCGCGTGGCATATCCGGGAAACGGGCAAGAAACCCGGGCACGTCTCCGAGTATCAGCACTTTTTGGAGCGCTGCGACGCGCTGGGCATACCCGGCGCGCGGGACAGCCTTGACCGTATGCTCGCGGTGGATTACCTGATTGTCAACGCCGACAGGCACTACAACAACTTCGGGGCGGTCAGGGACGCGGAGACGCTGGAATGGCTTGGCCTGGCGCCTGTCTTCGACTGCGGCACGTCTATGTGGTATGACTCTGTCGTCAGCGGGATCCGCCCGCTGGCCGAGCAAAAGAGCAAGCCCTTTCGGGGTAAGCACAGCGAGCAAATCGAGCTGGTAACGGACTTGAGCTGGCTTGACTTCACCGCCTTGCGGGGCGTGGAGGAGGAATATGCCGAGCTTTCGCGCCAAAGCCCGTACATTGAGGACAACCGGCGGGACGCGCTTTGCTATGCCCTGCGGGAGCGGGTCGCGATGCTTGAGCGGGCGGCAAAGTAAGCCAAATAGACTTACATATATTAGTTGTTACGGGGGCCGGGATTTGATCGAGATCAGGGATTTACATTATTGTTATGAAAATGGGACGGAAGCGATCAAGGGCGCGGATTTGACCGTGCCGGACGGCGAGTTTCTGGCGATTTTGGGGCATAACGGCTCCGGCAAGTCCACTTTGGCCAGGCATCTGAACGGGCTTTTGCTGCCCGCGTCGGGGGAGGTACTGGTGGATGGGCTGTCCGGGCGGCGGCCGGAGGACGCTTGGCGATTGCGCCAGCGGGTGGGGATGGTTTTTCAAAACCCGGACAACCAGTTGATTGCCGCCTCGGTGGAGGAAGACACCGCCTTTGGCCCGGAAAACCTGGGCCTGGCGCCGGAGCTGATTCGGCGGCGGGTGGATGAGGCCCTGGCCGGGGTGGGGATGGCGGAATTTAAGGATAAAGCGGTGCATCTGCTTTCCGGCGGCCAAAAGCAGCGGGTGGCCATAGCCGGCGTGATGGCTATGCGCCCCAAGGTATTGGTGCTGGATGAGCCTACGGCGATGCTGGATCCCAGGGGCCGCCGGGAAGTAATGGCGGCGGCGCTGCGGCTGAACCGGGACGAGGGCATTACCGTGGTGCATATTACCCATATCATGGAGGAGGCGGCGCTGGCGGATCGGGTGGCGGTGATGGCGGCGGGCCGTCTCGCGATGGTGGGGCCGCCCAGGGAGATTTTCCATCAAATAAAAGCCTTGCGGGATTTGCGGCTGGATGTGCCGCTGGCGGCGGAGATGGCCTGGCGCTTGCGGGAGCGGGGCGTCCCATTGCCGGAAGGCATCCTGACCTCGGCGGAATTGGCGGTGGCGTTATGCCCATTGTATTAGAAAATGTTTCCTATACCTATCAGCCGGGCACGCCTTTCGCGGCGGCGGCGCTGCGGGAAGTGAGCCTGACGGTCAAAAGCGGGGAGTTGGTGGGCCTGATCGGTCATACCGGCAGCGGCAAGTCCACGCTGATCCAGCATTGCAATGGGCTACTGTTTCCCCAGGCGGGCCGGGTGACGGTGGACGGGCTGCCGGTGGCGCCCAAAAGCAAGGATCTGAGGGAGATCCGCCGCAAGGTTGGGCTGGTGTTTCAGTATCCGGAGCAGCAGCTATTTGAGGAAACCGTGGAGCTGGATATCGCTTTTGGACCCAAGAGCCTGGGCCTGGGCGAGGCTGAGACTCGCCGCCGAACCCGCTGGGCTATGGGCATGGTGGAATTGGACGAAAAATTGGCTGGCGCCTCCCCTTTCAGCCTTTCCGGCGGGGAAAAACGCCGGGTGGCGATCGCCGGGGTGCTGGCCTCCCGGCCTAAATATTTGATTTTGGATGAGCCTTGCGCCGGGCTAGATCCCCAGGGCCGGGAGGAAATGCTTCGGCAGCTGCGGCGCCTGAACGAAAAGGGCCTGGCGATCCTGCTGGTCAGTCACAGTATGGACGATGTGGCCCGCCTGGTTCGGCGGCTGGTGGTGATCCACCAGGGGCGGATTTTGTATGATGATCCGGTGAGGCAGGTGTTCGCCAGGGCGGCGGAGATGGCCGAGCTGGGCCTGGATGTGCCGGAGGTAATGAAATTGATGCTGCTTTTGCGGGAAAAGGGCCTGCCGGCCCGGCAGGATATCCTGACGGCGGAGGAAGGGCAGGAGGAAATTTTGCGGGTGCTGTCCCATGCTTAAAGATATTACCGTGGGGCAGTATTATCCTGGTCAGTCATTTTTGCATCGGCTGGATCCCCGGGCCAAGATCATTGGCCTGGCTCTCTATATGACCGCCTTGTTTTTGGTGAGGCGGCTGGCGGGATTTGGTTATGTGGCTGTCTTTACCGTCTTGCTCATCGCTTCTTCCGGTGTGCCGCCCAAGGTAGCGCTAAAAGGGATCAAGCCGATTTGGCCGCTGCTGGCGTTTACGCTGGTCCTGAATTTTTTTCTGACGCCGGCGGGGGAGGTTTTGTGGCGGTGGGGGGCGCTCAAGGTCACCGACGCTGGGATAACCAGGGGGATATTTATGACGCTCAGGCTGGTGCTGCTGCTCAACGCCACGGCCCTGCTCACCCTGACCACCACGCCGATCCGGCTCACCGACGGGCTGGAGCGGGTCATGGGGCGGTTGCGCGTTCCTATGGCCCATGAGCTGGCCATGATGATGACTATCGCTTTGCGTTTTATCCCTACGCTGATCGAGGAGACGGAAAGGCTCATGAAAGCGCAGACCGCCAGGGGGGCGGATTTTGAGCGGGGCGGGCTGATCGCCAGGGCCAAGAGCCTGATACCGCTGCTGGTGCCGCTGTTTGTCGGCGCCCTCCGCCGGGCGGATGATTTGGCGACGGCGATGGAGGCCCGCTGCTATCGGGGCGGTGAGGGCCGCACCCGGCTGCGGCCGCTGCGCTATCAGGCCAGGGACGGGGCGGCGCTCTTGCTGGCCGGCGGCCTTTTGGCCCTCACCGTCGCCGACCGGTATTGGCTGCGCTGGCTCAATTAGCCAGGGCAGCAGGACGATGAGGGTGAGGCAGGGAGATGGAGTGGGGAGGCTGAGATGGCGGAGCGGCGCAATATTATGCTGACCGTGGCCTATGACGGCACGGATTTTTACGGTTTCCAAAGCCAGGCGGGGACGGGCCTGCCCACGGTGCAGGAAAGCCTGGAGGCGGCCATTTTTCGTCTGACGGGCCAAAAGACGGCGGTGGAAGGCTCCGGCCGCACGGATACCGGCGTTCACGCCTGGGGGCAGGTCGTCCATTTTTTCGCGGACAGCGCCATCCCGCCGGAACGCTGGAAGCTGGCGCTGGCGGCCCATTTGCCGGCCAGTATCACCGTCCGGGACAGCCGGCCGGCGCCGCCCGGGTTTCACGCCCGCTTTGCCGCCAAGGAAAAGACCTATGTGTACCAATTTTATCTGGGGCCGCTGCCCAGCCCTTTTTACCGACGCTATGCCTGTCATGTGCCTTATGCCCTGGATCTGCCGGCGATGCGGGAGGCCGCCGCTTATTTTGAGGGCAGCCGGGATTTTCGGGCTTTTTGCGCCGCCGGCGCCAAGGTAAAGAGCTTTGTCCGGCGGATTTTTTCCTGCCGCCTGCTGGTCGCGGGTGAAGAAACGGCCAAGCTGGGCGGCGGCATGGGATTGGCCGCCGCCGCGGCCGTCGGAGCGGGTACCGCCGGCGCTGGAGCGAGCGCGGCGGCCGTTGGAGCCGGCGTTGCCGCCCCAGCCGGGGAGGAAACCGCTTTCGCCTGCTTTGCCGGCGACGGTTCCTTGCTGCGGCTGTGGATAAGGGGCGACGGCTTTCTCTGGAATATGGTGCGGATTATCGCCGGCACCTTGCTGGAGGTAGGCGCCGGCAAGCGGCAGGCCGGGGATATCCCCGGCCTGCTGGAGTCGGGCGACCGCCGCCTCACAGGCATAACGCTGCCGCCCCAAGGGCTGTTTTTGTATAAGGTGGATTATTGAGGCGAGCCCTTGAGCCTTTACCTACTTTACTGAGCCAGCGCGATGCCCAGTTTTTCCGCTATTTCCTCGGCTCTCGCCAGGGAGGGGGAGGCGTCCCTCAGCACTAGGCGCCCGCCGCCCCGGTTTAGGGTATCCACCATACAGGTCATCTCGTCGGTCTCAATACTGATGATTTGGACGCCGTATTCTTTATTTTCCTTAATCTCTACGGCGATGCCCATCTCTTTGACCTTATCCGCGGCTTTGCCATACATCTCGTAATCGCCGGTATTGGCGCCAAAAACGGCGCCCATCAGGATGCCGGGGATATTGATGGCCCGACGGGCAAAGAGCTCGGGATAAAGCTCAACGGTAACTTTTTTGATGTTGCCTTTGGCCAGCTCATGGGCGATCCTGGCGGCATTGGTGGGAGAGCCTACCGCCTGGCTGGAACCGCCCACCACGGCGTCGCCGTAAGTCTGAAGTATGGGCTTGGTGCCGTTGGCCAGCTTTTTGGCGATCTCCTTGGCCTTACGTAAGGTCTCTTTGATCTGCTTGTTTTCCGCCGTCTTGACATCTTCGCTGATCAGGGATTCCACATTGGCTTTGCGTTTAAAGAAGGGCTCCATAAATTCCACCACCGCGGGCACCACGGCTTTGGCGGAAATCTTATGAACCTCGGCGGCCATAGCGATCATCACGTCTATAGGCACATTGACGGTCATATCCACCAGCATACAAAGGCGGGCGGCGTACATACCGATGAGAACGGCGCCGCCCACATGGGTGACGCAAAGAGCCGGCACCAGCACCCTGGGGGTGCAGGGATTGGCGATAGTGGGGGAAATAGCCAAAACCATAGCTTTTTCCATCTGCTCGGGGGTAGCGCCTCCCAGGGCCGCGGTAGCGGCGGCGATACAGGCGGCGCCGGCGCCAAAGCCTTCCATATTGCAGCCAGTGCTGACCTTGCCTACCCTGAAGATGCCGCCGATTTTCAGGATCAGGGCGGCTATCTCGGCAATGACGACCTCGTCTATGCCCTCTGTCTGCATGGCTTTGACGAAGCCGGCGTAAGGGCAGGAGTCGCCGGTGCCGGCGCAGGGCCGCAGGCCGATGCAGTGATTGCCTACCTGAGCCGCCAGCGTATAGAGCAGGGCGTTGTCCAGGAAGGTGTCTTTAAAGCATTTGGCGCCTTTAATCTGATTTAATTGGGAGGCCACGGTGCCCAAAAGAATGCTCTCACCGTCTTTAAGGCCGATGTCCAGGGCTTTCAGGTTGTGGGCATATTCCTCCATGACTCTCGCGAGTATCTCCTCCCGGGGCAAATTGAGACGGAGCTCGCTTTCGATCAGAACTACGTCCACTGCCCGGGCATTATGATCGCTGGCCAAAGCCAGCGTCTCCCCAACGGTTAGGGGCATTTTTTCCTTGATTGCCTCTCTTAATGTCATTGACGCCATATGATCATCCCTTTCCTCAGGCCGGGGCCCGCGCGTGTTTTGCCGCTGTCGCCTTACGCCCTGTTGGCGTATTTAGTCTCGATTTCCCGAATCCGGGGCAAGCCGATCAGGTCGTTGAATTGAGGGAAGGGAATCATCCGGTCTATCATGGAGGCGGTGGTGCCGTCCCTCTTGAGGCCCTCCATCAGATCAATCATGGCTTTAGTGGTGACATAAGTGGAAGCTGTGGGATAGATGACCAGATCATAGCCCAAAGCCGCTAATTTATGATTGGGCAGGAGGGGCGTGCGGCCGCCCTCCACCATGTTGGCCAAGGTATAAACGGTGATAACCTCATTGATTTTTTTCATTTCTTCCTCGGATTCGGGCGACTCGATGAAAATAATATCGGCGCCGGCTTCCTGGTAAGCCGCGCCTCGCTCCAGGGCTTCCTCGATGCCATGGACGGTTCGGGCGTCGGTTCGGGCCATGATCATGAAATCAGGGTCGATTCTGGTATCCGCGGCGGCCTTGATTTTGCCGACCATCTCTTCCTTGGTTATTACCTGGCGGCCTGTCATATGGCCGCATTTTTTGGGCATCACTTGATCCTCCAATTGGATGACGGCGACGCCGGCCTTCTCGTATTCCCGCACGGCGCGGATGACATTGACAGCGTTGCCAAAGCCGGTGTCGGCGTCGGCCACGACGGGTACGCCGGAGGCCTCCACAAAAGCGTTGGCCCGGGCCACCATTTCGGACATCGTCATCAAGCCGACGTCGGGATCGCCTAGGTGGCTGGCGGATTGACCGTAACCTGTCATATAAACGGCGTCAAAGCCTGTCTTGCCGATGATTTTGGCTGTAAGGGCGTCATGAGCGCCGGGAGCGACGATGAGCTTGCCAGATTGAAATAGGTGTTTTAGTTTTTTTCTGCTGTTCATGTTCCGGAATCCTCTCTTCAGTTTATTATCCAACAGATCCTTATGTAATTTTTCAGGTTCTTATGTAATTTTTCAAGAAGGAAAGCGCTGAATCGGGAAAATGGCGGGATAAAACTCCCAGGGCGTATAGCAAATAATGATCGTCGAAGTGAAAACGGGGATTGACTGGCAATAATGAAATGCCCGGATCCGCCAAAGCTCTCGTCATGATTTCCTGTTTTTCCGCGGTTTTTGTATGGTAGAAAATGCCGCCCACAGCGAGAACATGCTTTACTGAACGGAGATCCCGGCCTACGGGAGTGCCGGCCGCCAGACCCAAAACGGGGTCGGCCTCTTTGGCGAAATGGCCGGCGTGGCGGCGCAGAGCCACGGCGACGGCGGAAAGGGCCAGGGCTTTGTCCATAGCCCATTCCCGCTGGTTGGCCGGGATAGAGGAAGGCTCTTTTTCCATTCTGCGGGTATAGTCCACAACTTCTTCCGGTGTCGCCGGCGGTTCCCGGAGACCCATATCCCTGATTATGGACAAAGGGCCTACCGCCTCCGGGATGCCGGTGGCGCTGACTCTGAGGCCCAGGTTGCCTTCCACGGTTCGGTAGGAAAACTGCTTCTCGTTGTTGATCACCAAGCCCCGTTCTTCCGGCTTCAAATTCTCCAGCTCCGGCAGGGCGGAATGGATATCCGTGGTGGCGCCGCCAATGTCCGCGAGAATCAGGCCGCCGATGCCTTCCTGCTCATAAGTGCCTTTGGCTAGCAGCTCGCTGGCTAAAAGAACGGCCCCCGGCGTAGGCATTACGGTTTTGTCCGCCAGCATGGCTTGCAGCCGATCCAGGCCCTTTGCCTTCGTAATCTGTTTAATGAATTGAGTATGAATGGCTTCTCTGGCCGGCTTGATGTTCAGCTCATGGATGGTAGGCATGATGTTTGGCACCCTGACATAGGGGATGCCCGCCGCGTCAAAACGGGCGGCTACCCGGGCTTGGGCGTCTTTGTTGCAGGCTACCACTACCATAGCCTTGCTTTTGATCCGGATAATGATCTCGGCATTTTCCAGAACCGATTCCCGGTCGCCGCCGTCGGTGCCGCCGGCCAGCAAAATGATATCCGGCCGGATTTCCCGTAGCGCCTCCTCCCGGTATGCTAAAGGCTCATCGTAGGAAATTACCTCCATTACCCGGGCGCCGGCGGTCATGGCCACTTCCTTGGCGGCTTTGGCGGTAACCCGGGGCATATAGCCTAAGGCTACCATCCTGAGGCCCCCCGCGGCGCTGCAAGTGGCGTAGCGCCGTAGATCGGCGCCTAAGCCGACTCCCTGACCGGCTATAGACTGCCGGGCATTTTCCGCCCCTAGAAGCACATCCTCCAAGGTGGTAGGGGATTGGCCCCGGGCTAGAAAAAGCAGGCTGCCCGACTCCTCCAGGCGAAAAGCCGTCGCCTTGGTATAGGTGCTGCCAACATCATAAACAAGCAGATTAGCTTCCTTTACGGTCGGGGCTTTGGGCGCGCTCACGGAATCAAGCTCCATAAATCTTGCCGGTCTCGACAAAGGCATAGCCTTCCATCAAGCGGCGGGCGGTACGTTCGATGCTGGCCTTCAACACTTCGCCGTCTTTGACGGCGGCGCTTACAGGAATGACGCCGGCGGGATGACCGATGCGCACCGTCTCGATGCTGTCGATATGGGGTATACACTGGTTGACGATGGTGCCGGGGATTTTGGCGGCGGCGCCGGTACAAGCGGTACCGGTACCAGGGTAAGTTTTGTGGAGTACCTGCATAAACATCATGCGGGAGACGAAATCCACTTGGCTTTTCTTGATCGCGCTGCCGGTGGTAAAGTCCACATAGTCGGCAGCTTCCGCAACAAAAGCGATCATGGGGAAAGCGGGGGAGAGCTTGGTGGCTTCTTCCGGGGTCTTGGCTTTGCCGATAATGACGGCGCATTTTGCCCGGATTTCCTCCAGATAGGCCAGAAGATCTTTATTGCCGTTGATCTCCGTAGGATTTTCCGTACCCTTCATGCCGACGTCTTTCGCCCGGACAAATAGGCACGGGTTGGAGAGATCCACTATGGATACCTCGATGGGCCCCCTGCCGGTTTCCACGATATCTATCGGACTGCCGGTAGGAAGCAGCTTGCCGGTGGAAGAACCGGCGGTGGCGGCGAAATTCATCAGAATGGGAGCGGCAGTACCGGGAACACCGTCGATTTTGCAATCGCCTTTGACCGCGGATTTGCCGTCTTTTACCTGAACCTCGGCCACCAGGATCTTGCCGGTATTGGTATTGTGAACGCGGACGGTGGTTACAGGCTCCGCGGCCCGGACGATGGATTCGTCGATAGCGAAGGGGCCTACGGCGGAAGAAATATTGCCGCAGTTGCCGCTGTAATCGATGACGGTATCGTTGATGCTGACTTGGCCAAAGGTGTAGTCCACGTCGGCGTCGGGACGGCTGGGCGGGCCGATAATGGCCAGTTTGCTGGTCAGGGGGTCGGCGCCGGCTAAGCCGTCGATTTGACGGACGTCGGGACTGCCGAAAATAGCCAGAATGATTTTGTCCCGTATGGATTTGTCGGCGGGCAGATCATTCTCTTTCAGGAAAACAGCTTTGCTGGTGCCGCCTCGCATGAGGACGCAAGGAACGCGGAAAATGTCGGATCGCATATGGATCAACTCCTTAATCTTATCTTGCTTTCTTATCTAGCTTTTTGAGCCAGCAATAGGGCTTCCGTTTCCCGAATGATCTGATCGGTGTCAGTGCCGGGGCCGTAGAAGGCGTCCACACCCAAAAAGCCGATGCCCTCTTTGGCGATTTTCTCCTCATACATAGCGTGTTCCTCCTCTTTTTCGGCGATCCGGCCGCCGGCTATGATCAAGGTCTTATCCCGACGCCCCAACTCTTTCAGACGCTGGCCTACCCGGGGAAAGAGGGTTTGCGCCATGCCCAGCAGGTTGTTGATCCCCACGATCTCGGCGTTGGCCTCGGCCGCTACTTCCGCCACAGTTTCCGGCAGGTTCATGCCCCGCAGGTAAATAATGTTGAAGCCGGCCCTCTGGTAAGCTTCCCTTACCAGGTTGATGCCCTGGACGTGAGCGTCGGCGCCCACGGTGCCCAGGACAATAGTCTCCGGCCTGCTGGCCTTGGCTTCCGGCTCCGCGGTGATATTGTCGATGGAAACCGCTACTCGCGCCGGATCGACGCCCAAGGGGGTGAAGCCTCCAATATAGCGGGTAATGCCGTCATGGTCCCGGTGAACCTTGACGTGGCGTTTTAAGTCCCAGCCGCCTGCCCGCTGGCAGTCGAAGACGCCGCTTTTGCCGGCTTCCACGGCTTTGTCGATCAGATCCTCATCGTTCCATTGCCGCCAAAATTCCGGGGTGATCAGGTCGGGAGTCAGGTTTTTTACACCTAAAGCGGCTTCCAGCACCGCCATAGCCTCGCCGAGGATCTCTTTTTTCCTGGCGTCGACGACAGGGGACTCGATGGGCTGGGTATAAATGCCGTCAAAGACATCGCGGGTGGCCCAGATGGATTGGCCCATGGAGTCGCCGGTGGGGATGCCCACAGATTCCGCCGCTTTGGGCCGGTAGAAGTGCGCGCCGCCCAGCTTGGCGTTGACGGCCATACGGGCGAAATGGGCGGATTCGGCGATCAGGTTGGGGGGCGGATTCTGGAAGGTTTCCGGCACGACGATCAGGGATTTGCTCCACATGTTTTCTTTGAAAGCCCGCATGACAGCCAAGTCGGCATAGATATTGACGCCGGCGATGTTCATTTGGATGGCGGAAAGCTCCGCCGGCAAGCCGGCGTGAATGGCCAGGCCCTCGGCCATCAGGCACATGGCCAGGGCCATGCCGTCGGTGCCGCCGATGTTATTTAAATGCTTGTGGGAGTCAAGCTGGACGAAGATATTATTATCGGCGCAGACCTGCAGAGCCTTATAGCCGTTGACCACCTTGGTTTTGTAGTCGTGAATGCCCCGGCCGCCGAAATGGACGTGGATCACGGGGCCGATATCGGTGCCGTCAAAACCGGCGATCAAAGCGTTGATGATGGAAAGGTGGGGGGTATCGCCGGTGGCGTTAATCCGCACAGGATGCTTGGCGCCGCCGCCCATTTGGATATAATCCCGCTCCCCCTTGGGGGTGATGCCGCCTTTGCCCCGGGATTGCTCGATGAGCTCCCGGCCTTTCAAAGGGTCGATATGGCGGGTGGCCTCGGAGTGAACAAAATGGAACAGGGTCTCGTCAAATTTTTCGGCGTAAGCGTACATGTTCTGGGACTCTTTCCAGGTCTCCTCACCGGTGTTGCGGCCTAAAATGGGATTTTGCGCGGGCCAGCCCCGTTTTTCCGCCAATTGGGCCAACTCGTAAATACGGTAGCCGCTACGGGCTACCCCCGCTACCTCCCGGGGATAAGGGGCCGGCAGGCCTATGACCTCACCCTTTTCGTCCAGATCCGGCATTTCCACATGGAAAGTGTCGGCATAGGCCCGGACGACCTCAATATCCTCTTTGATGATACGTTTGGTTTTTTCTTGCATGGCCTGTCTCCTTAATCAAGAAATCCCTAATTCTGCCCGCACCCGGGGAATTAAGCCGCCGTAATCCAAGGTTTTTAAAATATTCTCCGATAAGGGCTTGAACGCTAGCTGTCCTTGGGGATAACGGATCAGGCCCTTTACCATATCAACCTCAATTATATCACCGTCCCTCAGCGCGCCGGCGATATCGGCGGCGTACACCGGCAAGCCGATATTGATGGCGTTACGGCGGAAGATCCTGGCAAAGCCGGCGGCGGTCACCAGGCTAATACCGGCCATCTTTAAGGCGATGGGCGCTTGCTCCCGGGAAGAACCGCAGCCGAAATTGCGGCCTGCCACAATGATATCTCCCGGCGTTACCCGATTGAGGAAGTCCAGGCCGGGCGCCCCTGCCATGGCATATTTTCCCAACTGGTCAAAAGGCTCGGCCATCGCGTAACCTGGCAGTATCTGATCCGTATCCACGTCGTCCCCCAGAACAAAGACCCGTCCTTTTATTACTTCCATTCGCTTGTCTCTCCTCATCGCGTCGGCGCGCGGCTTTTCTTTATTTGCATAATTTACAGAGTACCCGGCGCCGTGATCTTGCCGGTAATCGCGCTGGCGGCGGCTGTGGCCGGTGAGGCCAAGTAGATCCGGCCTTTATTGGCCCCCATGCGCCCGGGAAAATTACGGTTGGTGGTAGCTACCACCACGTCCCGGTCGCTGATGATGCCTTCGTGAGCGCCAAAGCAGGGGCCGCAGCCGGGATTCAGCACCGTGGCGCCAGCGTCCCGGATGATTTTGCACCAGCCTTTTTCCTCCATGGTGTTTAGCGTCTCCCGGGAGGCGGGCACCACCAACGTATTGACGTCCGGGTGAACCTGACGGCCTTTGAGAGTTAAGGCCGCCTGCTCCATATCATTGACCCGGCCGTTGGTGCAGCTGCCTATTACCACTTGAGTGATGGGCAGGCCGGCCACTGCCTCCACATCGCAGACGTTAGCGGGGGAAAAGGGCCGGGCGATTTTGGGATTGATGGAGGATAAGTCGATTTCCCGGGTCTCTTCCACTTCCGTCTCTCTATCCGCCGCGCCAAATAAAGTGATCATGCCGCCCAACTCCGTGCCCATGTTGCAGACCGTCATCCGCTCCGCTACGGAAAAGCATTGAATACCGGGCCCGGTAATCAGAAGGCCTTTATCCGTTAAGTAATCGGTGCCAAAAATTTCACCAAGGTAAAGAATGAAATCTTTGCCGAATACGTTTTCTTTCAATTTTCCGGTAAGATAAATTTGCGTCACCGCCGGTACTTCCAGATCCAAACGGCCCGTGGCCATGGCGGCGGCCGCCTCGGTGGAGCCTACGCCGACGCCTATAGCGCCGTAACCGCCGCAGGTGCAGGTATGAGAATCGGCGATGACCACCAGCTCCCCGGGCGCTGCCCGGTGCTTTTCATACATCAACTGGTGGATGACACCCTCGCCTCTCTTGTAAATGGTAATACCGAATTCCCGGGCAAAGTCGTCCATGATCCAAAGGCTGTCCCGGGCTTTCTCGGTGGCGGCGGGGTAGATATGATCGACAAACAAAAGAACGCGCTCAGGATCGAATACCCGATCAACGCCTATTTCCCTAAATTGTTTGATGGCGATAGGAGCGGTCACATCATGGGCCGCCACATAGCTAACCTTGCAGCTGACGTCCATTCCGGCGCTTACCCTATCCAATCCCGCGGCTTTGGCCAAGTGGGTCTCGATCAGGTTCATGGTTGACACCTTTCTGATTGTAAATTTTATAAATTAAGAAAAGAGAGGCCCGGCCCCGGCGGGCGCCAGGCGCCAGGCGCCGGGCCTCTTTGATACAGATCGTTATTGGCGCGGGGTTAATAACGCGGGGTTAATAATGTAGAAGGCGGATTCTTTTAGCAGTCAATTTTGTAATCGCCCGGTTTGATAATACCTTGCTTGCGCATGAATTCGGAGGTCAGCCAGGCCACTACCGCCGGAATCACGATGGCTATGAGGAGAAGGCCCAGCCAATCGAAAGCGGTGGCCGCTATCGCCATCTCGCCGGCGCTGAGGGCGGCTTCCGAGGGAGTGACCCAACCGGTGATGACACCTATAGGGCCTACCATACCGGAGGTGCCCATGCCGGTGGAAATGGGAGGGCCATTCTGCCTCAGCTTGAAAATCACGGTGGCGACAGGCCCATTGACGACCGAGGCGACCACAGCCGGTATCCAGAGTACAGGCTTGCTCATCAGGTTGGGCACCTGCAGCATAGAGGTGCCAAGGCCCTGGGCCATCAAACCGCCGATCTTGTTTTCCCTATAGGAAGCCACAGCGAAGCCTACCATATGAGCGCAGCAGCCGGCTACGCCGGCGCCGCCGGCCAGGCCTACCAGGCCTAAGGAAGCCGCTACAGCGGCGGAGCTGATGGGCAGGGTAAGCACGATACCTAAAATAGCGGAAACCAGAATGCCCATCACAAAGGGTTGCATCTCCGTCGCCCACATAATGGCGTAACCGGTGGCCGCGGCCACTTTGCCGATCGGCGGCGCCAATATCACGGACGCGATAACGCCAACGCAGATGGTAACAAAGGGTGTGGCGATCAGGTCTATGGGCGTGGTTTTAGAAATTAGCTTGCCGGCGAAGACGGCGATCAGAGCGATAAAGAATACGGCTAAAGGCCCGCCGGCGCCGCCTAAGGAGTTGGCGGCTTGGCCTACGGCCACCAGGGAATAAAGCACGAAGGGCGGCGCCTTCAAGGCGTAGCCGATGGATACGGCCATAGCCGCTCCGGTGCCGGCGGTGGCATAGCCGCCGATCTGATTCAGGAAAGGACTGTTGAGGGTATTACCCAGGGTATTAATGATAGTACCAATCAATAAGGACGCGAAAAGCCCATGAGCCATAGCGCCAAGGGCGCCGATACCTATTCTGTTCCAGGTGATCTCAATCCCTTGCTTTTTCATGAAAGCGGAAAAGGATTTAGGTTCTGACATAGGGGATCCTCCTCTCAGTGATCTATTAAAATTAATATGCTCTATGGGTATGAAGGAACCGCGCGACCCCCCTTCTGTTTTTATTGCTCCTGAGGGCTCTATCACCGGGTTTCCTGGCCATAGGCGACACGATCCCGCGATCAGGCGGGCGCGACCGTATCAGCTGAGGATTTTTTTCATTACCTCCGCGGGCGTCAGCGGCAACTCAAAGAACCGCCGGCCCAAAGCGTTTTCCACAGCGTTGGTGATGGCCGGGATACCCGGTATCAAAGCAGGCTCGCCGACGCCTTTGGCGCCGAAGGGACCGGCCTCTCCAGGACATTCCACGATAATGGGATAAATTTCCGGTACATCCATGGTGGTAGGAATAAGGTATTTGGAGAAGACAGGGTTTTTGATTTTACCCTTCTCATGCTCGATCTTCTCAAAGATAACGAAGCCTTGAGCCATAACCATGCCGCCCTCGATCTGGCCTTCCACCATAACCCTGTCTATCGCCTGGCCTACATCGTGGGCGGAAACCAGCTTCAGAGTGTCCACCTCACCGGTGGAGGTATCCACTTCCACTAAAGCTATGGTCACCCCGTAGGAGTAGACCTCATAAGGGATACCGGCCATAGTTTTGGCGTCCAGATAGGTGGTTTTGGGGTTGTAAGCGCCGGCGCCTACCGCCAGCTGGCCCCATTTTTTCATTTCCGCCATCAACTCGGCATAAGTCATTTTGATGGCTGGATCTTTGGCGCTATAGATCATCCTGCCCCGGAAGATCAAGTATTCCTTGGGAACTTTGAGGAAATTGGCGGCCGTCTGAGCTAAAGTCTCCTTGGCCTGCCGGCAGGCGATCCTGGTGGCGTTGCCGGAAATAAAGGTCTGGCGGCTGGCGGAGGACGCCCCGCCCTCCGGCGTCACCATAGTGTCGGCGGCGGTGACGTGAATATCGTCATAGGAAAGTCCCAGTTCTTCGGCGGCGATCAGGGCCATGACGGTAGATGAGCCCTGACCGATATCGGCGCAGCCTACCATCAGGTTGACGGAAGCGTCGGGCAATACCTCCACAAAGGCGGCGGCTGGATTGGGCAGGCCGGTGTTGCCCACGCCGTACCACATGCAGCCTACACCGACACCTTGATTTTCCTTGACGGTGGTTATAACCTCCGCCGCTTTTTCCTTAGCCGCTCTCAAAGCCCCTATGAAGCCTACGGACTCATCCAGCGTCTGGCCGGTGGCCAGTACCGTGCCGGGCTTTTGGGCATTGAGAATACGCAAGTCGATGGGATCCATATTGAGGGCTTTAGCCAAAGCGTTCATCTGGCCTTCATGACATACGGAGACTTGGGGTACGCCAAAGCCGCGGAAAGCGCCGGCCATGGGGTTGTTGGTATAAACGAAATCCGAGTCTACCCGGACGTTGGGCACGTCGTAAGGACCCATGCAGTGGACGACGGCTCTGGTGATCACCGCCGGCCCGTAGGAGGCGTAAGCGCCGGTATCGCCGATGATGAAGACTTCTACCGCTAAAAGCTTGCCATCCTTGGTGGCGCCGGTTTTCGCTCTCATGATCATGGGATGGCGCTTGGCGGAAACGTCGGTGGACTCTTGGCGGCTTCGGACAATTTTTACCGGTCGGCCCGTGGCGTTGGCCAAAAGGGCCAGATGACACTGAACGGAAATATCCAGCTTGCCGCCGAAGCCGCCGCCTGTGGCCATCTGCGTTACCCGAACTTTATTGTTGGGCAGGCCCATGGTCCTGGCTACTTCCCCCCGGTCAAAATGGGCGTTTTGGGTAGAGGCGTAAACGGTGATGATCCCATCCTCAACCCGGGCCACGCCGGCGTCCGGCTCGATAAACATATGGGTAAGCATATTGGTGGTATAGGTGCCCTCAATGATAACGTCACATCGCGCGAAAGCCGCGTCCACATCGCCGCGTTCCAAATGCTTGCGAGCGTGGAGGTTGCTGTCGCCGTGGATTTTTGGGCTGCCTTCCCGCATAGCGTCCTCATAAGTGAAAACGGGCTCAAGCAGATCGTACTCCACTTCCATCAATTCCAGGGCTTCCTCCGCCAATTCCGGCGTCTCGGCGGCCACCAGCGCTATAGCGTCGCCTACCCGCCGGACTTTATCATCCACTAGCACAGGCTCATCCTTCATGATGATTCCGATGCGGTTGCCGCCGGGTATATCCTTGGATGTCAGTACGCGAGCCACGCCGGGCAGGGCCAGGGCCTTGGAGGCGTCGAAGCGCTTGATGACGGCGTGAGGTACCGAGCTACGGAAAACACCGCCGTACAGCATATGATCAAATTTCAAGTCGGCGGCAAATTTTGTCTCGCCGATAACTTTATTATAGGCGTCCTTTTTGATATTGCTTTTACCAAGGATCGCCAGATCTCGTAATGCCATATAGTTTTCGCCCTCCTTCGCTCCTTAATTTCCCGCGGCCATATCCACGGCCCTGAATATTTTAGTGTAGCCGGTGCAGCGGCAGAGATTGCCGGAAAGAGCCCGCCTGATCTCCTCGCGAGTGGGATGGGGATTTCGCAGCAACAGGGCTTTAGCCGACAAGATCATGCCCGGCGTACAATAACCGCATTGCACGGCGCCGGCTTCCAGGAAGGCGGCCTGCAATTTATCCAGCTCGCCATCCTTGGCTAAGCCCTCCAGTGTCAGGATACTGTCGCCCTCAATCTGGCCCGCCAGCATCAGGCAAGAAGTAACGGGAATATCGTTCACCAAAATAGTGCAGGCGCCGCATTCCCCCTCGCCGCAGCCTTCCTTGACGCTGGTGCACTCGCAATCCTCCCGCAAAAGGTCTACTACCCGTTTGTTGGGATAAGTTTCCGCCGTTACCGGCGCCCCGTTTAGCGTAAAGTTAATTTTTATTTTATCCATAGTTAGCATCCGCCTTCCCCCAGGCCAAAATCCACCAGAATCCGGCCGAAGGTTTTGTCGGAAACGCCTTTAACCCCTTCTCTTTTGTAGGGCATGGAAGCTCTGGTGGGAATCATGCTTCCAACGATATCCGACAACATGCCGGCGCAAGGCGCGAAAGTATTTTTGCTTACGGGCTTGCCGATCAGGTACTCCTCAACTTTTGGCAAACGGGCAGGCTTGGGCGATACGCCGCCGACAACCACCTGAGCCCTGGTAATGCTGTCGGAGTCGTCTTTCTCAACCAATATAGACAAACCGACGACGACGATAACCAGAGCCTTTCTTTTGCCCAGCTTCATGGTGGCCGTGGCCACGCCTTTGGCGGGGGCGTCGAAATAGATTTCCGTCAACAACTCGTCGCCGGCAATCCGGGTTTTTTTGCGGTCGGCGTAAAAGTCCGTCAACTTCATTTCCCGTTTGCCGGCTTTGCTTCGCAGCACCACGGAAGCGTCCAGGGCCATGAGGGTAGTTGGGCTGTCGCCGGCTACGGAGCAATTGACCACATTGCCGCCGATGGTGCCCAGATTGCGGATCTGAGGCGAGCCTACATGGGCGCAGCAGGAATGTAGGCCTTTGACCTTGTCTTTGATGTAAGGATTATTTTCCAAATCGCTGAAGGTGGTCAAGGCGCCGATCCTTACTTGGCCTGCCGCCACTTCGCAGTAACGAAGCTCTTTGATTTTATTGATGCTGATTACGCAGTCCGTATTCCTGCGCCGCTCTTTTAGCTCAATGACTATATCGGTTCCGCCGGCGGCCACTGTGGCGCTCCCCTTATACTGAGCCAGCAACTCCAGCGCCTCCGCGAGGGTTTTGGGTGTATAAAAATTAAATGCTCTCATAAAAGAACGAACCCCTTTCGTCTTTTAACAACGCGACAAAACCGGATAATACTTTTGCTAAAGAGAGAAGAACGCCTATAAGCTTAGCTATTCTTGATCTTTATGCCGGCTAGGTCTTCCCAAACTTTGACTACAGCCGAAATATCCTGTCGGTTGAATCCTTTGGCCCGGGCCATCTCAAAAACCTGTGCCGCCGCGGCGGTCAAAGGCAGAGGCGCGGCCACATCTTTGGCGGCGTCAAGCGCTAAACCAAGATCCTTGCGCTGCAGATCCACGGCAAAGCCCTTATCAAAGGCGTCGGCCATGATGAATTGGTCGAATTTAGCCTCCAGAGCGTAAGAGCGGCCGGAACTGACGCCGATCACTTCTTTCATGGTCTCCGCCCTCAGCCCCAGCCTGACGCCCAGGACAAGGGCTTCCGCCAACGCCGCCATGCTGACGCCCAAAAGCAAATTGTTGACGATCTTAATGGCGTCGCCGGCGCCGGCTTCCCCAACATGATAAATATTTTTGCCTAATACCCTGAGAACATCCGAGACTTTTTCGTAAGTCGCCTCATCGCAGCCCACCATGATGGTAAGAGTTCCCGCCGCGGCGCCGGCCACGCCGCCGCTGACAGGCGCGTCCATATAGACGACGCCGTATCTCTCGGCGGCCTTGGCCATGGCCTTTGTGGAGGCGGGGGCCACGCTGCTCATGTCCATGATGATAGCGCCCGGCTGGCAGCTTTCCAGGACGCCGCCTTGGCCGGTCATTACCGTCTCGACAATTTTGGCGTTGGGCAATGAGGTGATGATCAAGTCGGCTTTAGCGGCCAACTCCCCGCCGCCGGCGCAGACTTTGGCGCCCAAGCTTCCCAGCTCTTTGACATTCGCCTCGGACAAATCGTGAACGTAAACCTCGTAGCCGGCGGATAAAAGATTTTTTGCCATAGGCTTCCCCATGGCGCCTACACCGATAAAACCGATTTTCATAAGTACCAATCCTTTTTAGTTAGTTTATGGAGCAGTTTACGGAGCAGTGTATGGAGCAGTGTATGGAGTATTGTATGGAGTGTTGTATGGAAAGGGGCAAGGAAAGAGGTCAGCGTAAGCCGTCCTCGCCTTTGACCTCGCCGATTTGCAAGCCGCCGATTCTGGGATGGGGGCGGCCGCCGTCGGTGAAGGCCAGAGCCACTACGATCTCGTCGCATTTGGGAGCGTCGGCGACCCTGACTTCCATAGCGTCATAGTGCGTGCGGACAAAAGCGGCGTCTTTATAGTGCAAGGGTATGTCCAAGGCCGTACCGGCGGCGCCGGCTTTCTTGGCGGAGGGGATAATGGATTTGCCGCCGCCGATGGCGTCTCGCATGGGCTTGCCCAGCTTGGGATGCAAGATGGCGGCGCAATGCTCCAATTCTCCGCCCAAGCCGGTGATGGCGCCTTTGCCGTAGCTGTGTACCTTGCCCGCGCCCAGAATCTTTACGGCTTCTTTGGAGAGATAATCCCCCAGCCATTCGCCGATCTCGGTGAGCTCGGACAGATCCTCCCGATATTTGCCGGCGCAGGGATTTTTGATAACGGCGGCCACAGAGACCCGGCGCAGGGGTTTTTCCAGATCGGCAAAGCCCTCGTAACGGATTTCCTCAACACAGGCGACAATTTTTCTGATTTTAGGTTCCAACATGAGCGATCTCTCCTTTATTTAGTTTATTTATTTGGCGGCAGGCATATTGACTTGAATAGTTTGATCCTGAACCCTGGCGATCATGGCCAGCAAATTGCCTTTACGCATTTGCCTGTATGCCTCTTGCTTTACCTGGGCCAAAGCCTGCCGCTCCTCCCGGCGGGTAAGCCGATCCACCGCCGCCACTATCTCTAAATCCCGGATATCGCTTTGGGGATCGAGAGCGCCGGCTTTGGCGGTCAGCACCCGGGGTGAGGGAACATAGGTAGTATTGGCCAGATGAGTGGCCAGAGCGTCGGCTAAGACGCAGCGGGAAGAAAAAACGCTGACTCCCTGGGCGATGCCCCGGGTAAAGCTTCTGCCCCCCAAACCGCTGGTGGCCACACCGCCGACGCCGTCCTCGGCTTTGATGGCGACCACCAGATCCACCTGACCGGAAGCGAGGCTGGACAAGACCCCCAGGTTCAGCTTTTGGCCGGGCGCCAGCCGCAGGGCCACATCGCCGCCGTTGTTGACGGAAACCCGGTCAGCGCCCCGGGCAAAGAGCCAATCGGCCACCAGATCCGACATAGCGCCGGCGACGGCGGCCATGGGAGTCAGGGTAGGTTCCTCCGCGGCTAAAACAGCTTCCAGCATTTTGGCCGGCAAGCCCGTCAGAAACCGCGAAGGAATCCGGCCGGGGTACAGCCGCAATAAATCAAGGGAGGCGGTGATCTCTCTCAGGCCCTCATCGACTATGTCAAAGGCTTGACAGCAAAGATCCGTCAAGGGGCTGCCATCTTTATCGGCCATGATAACCATGGAGACGGGCCCATAGTCTATGTAAACCTTGCCGTCCTCCAACACCCGGCCGGGCGGCGGGGCCTGATCGGCGGGAAGCCGGTCGCGATTTATAATTTGACGCCGCATAATAAGCCTCCGCGAACCGATAAGCGATGGTCAAAGATCGCCTTTTAGGGTTTTAGCGTCCTTGACTTGATCCATATGGCCGCCGATATTCTCGTAATCCGATAGCCTCATGGTATACTCCACTGGCGCCACGGTAGCGGGGGTGGGTACCCAGCTGAAGCCGTTGGCCACTACCTGCTCGGTATCGATGATAAAGTTGATGCCGCCGCCAGGCAGAATAAAGGTGGGGGCGCCGCCGATGGTCAGCACGGCTTTGCCGGCGTGGACGGCTTGGGAGAGGGCCAGGGGTTTTTTGCAGACGCCGCCCCGGGCGCTGCCGCCGGTACCGCCGGTATACATCACCGAGCAGCGGGATTCCTCGCAGGCTTCATTGATGGCCTTGGGTACCCTCAGGGCCTTTTCCGTCATGGGAATAGATTTGACCTCACCGTCAGCGCCCAGCTCAAAGAGCTCATAAATCTCGCCGGTGGTGTTGAGTACCAGTATTTGTATGCCGGGCTTGGCCACAGACATATCCACACTTTTGATGGCGTCCCGGCAGCTCATCAGCGTAGTGCCGCCGATGCCGTCGCCATGCTCGCCAAAATAACGGCCGCGGGAACTCTTGACGGCGTTGGGCGTCACGCCGCTCCAGGAAAGCCCGATGGCGGCGCCGGCCAGATGCTCGGTGCATAAGCCGATGACATGATGGTCAATAACCAGGCATTCGTCTACGCATTCTTTCATCAGGTTGGCGAAAAGACCGACGGTGGCGCTGCCGCAGCCCAGCCGCATTTTCTTTTCCTGAACGCCGTTGATCACGGGGGCTTTCCCAGCCCGCATACGAATTTTATACTTTTTATCCACGGAAACTTCCACTTCCTGGCCATTGGCCAACTCCACGATCGTCCGGGCTGTCATGAAGCCGCCGTCGCCGGTGAGCCGGTTGGCGCCGCCGATGGCGATCATTTTGGAGCCGTACTCCTCCGTATTGACCATGCCAATGACCTTGCCGTCCCGGTAGACTTTAGCGCCTTCCTCACCGATATAGCTGTTGGTGTCCAGCTTAACGATAAGGCCGCTATAGCTCAAAGGCGCCTCCGTTACTACCGTGACCACGTCAGCGCCCCCTCGGCTTTCCCTGACGATATGGGGAGCGGGCAGGGAGCAGGGGTAGTTGGCGCCGCCGCCCACGGCGGTGATGATGGGCCGGCGAATATTTTCATCGGGGAATACCAAAGCCTTGGGTTCCAGGACATGCTCCCGGGTTCTTTCCAGTCTGCCGTTTTTATTGGCGTAACGCTTGCAGGCGCCGGTAGCGCCTTCCGGTACCCGGCATTGAATAGGGCAGTTGCCGCATATCGCGGCGGCAGCCGGTAATTCGTCGGTTTTAGCTAAAGCTTTGAAAGGGCAAGCCCGCAGACAAATACCGCATTGCGCGCAGCTGTCTTTGATTTTTAGGGTTTTGCCATCTAAAGACAAAGCGTCCGTAGGGCAGTTTTTTACGCAAATACCGCAGCTTTTACAGTTTTCATTGACAATGATCACAAGACGCCAACCTCCTAACCCTTCTCACCGTATTGAACCTTTTTGACCCCCCCACATTTTAACCCCAATATTATAAAATTTTGGCCTGGCGGGTGGCGGGCGGCGTATTGCGGCTCTTGTTGACCTTCACCGCGCCGTCGATGACGACGACGCTGACGCCGGGAATATCGCCGGCGGCGATGGCGCCCAAAGCGTCCCCGGCGACGGAGCCCAGGGGAGCGTCCATGATCACCAGATCGGCCTCTTTACCCGGGGCGATAATACCGGTGTTCAGCCCATAGACCTTGGCGGTATTGCCGGTGGCCATGCAGATCGCCTGCTCGGGAGCGACGCCGGATATGGAAGCGATTTGGCAGATGTTTCGCAGAATGCCCAAAGGAATCAGGCCGGTGCCGGAAGGGGCGTCGTTGCCGAAAATGATCCGGGGGAGCATACCCTTTGCCTGAGCCCGGCGGGCTACATAATCCGCTACCTTGGGATTGCCGCACTGCACGATTTCCAGGGCGAATTCCGTCTCGTCCATGATCCGGTCAACTTCCCGCTGGGAGATAGCGGTGGGCCCGCCGTTGATATGAGAGACCACATCGGGTTTTGTGGCGATGA